>VGFB01000754.1 GCA_016869015.1 Armatimonadota bacterium | reverse complement strand
GGAGCACCGTCTTGACGCACTGCCGGGCGGCCTGCAAGGTCTTGAGGGAGGCCCACTCAGTCGGCAGTGCCGCAGCGCCGCCGGGCTCCGTGGTTGAGCCATCGACCAGCCGGACGGCCTCGACGGTGCTCGTCGCGGAGGCGCCCTCGGTCAGCAGTACCACCGTCTCGTCCGGCCGGACCGGGTCCGAGACCCAGAGGATGGTTGGCGCCGCGAGCGTCACGTCCCCCGCCAGCAGCAACCCGGCAAGCGTGACGCCCCTCATCGGTCTCACCTCGTCGGCGATGGATTCGCCCAACCTGCCCCGACTGCGGCGCGAAGTCCGCGCCACAACTGGCGGCGGCTGCCGAGGCTAGCGGGCAACCGGCGGCCAACCGCAACGCTGAAGGTCGTCCAGCACAATGGCCTCTGCATCCTGGAAGGCCTCGGCGACGTCGGCCTCCGTGTTCCACTGCGGGTCACCGACCATCCCGCCCCAGGTGCAGAACCACAGCCAACGCACCTGCAGCGCGCGCATGTCGTCGGGATCGGGCACGGTTCCGTTCTCCGTCATCGCCAGGAGCTTCCGCCGCCCGAACTGCGCTCGCAGCGCCTCCCACTCCGCTCCGCCCACCGCGGCGCGAGTTCCGCCGCCCTTGTACTGGTCCCAGCCGACAACGTCCACGACATCGTCGCCGGGGTACCACGCCCGATCGCTCGGACCGTTGCTGAGCACCCAGATCAGGTTGTGCAGGTGATGCTCCCGGGTGAAGCGGTGGTGCATGAGGCGCCAGAGCCGGGTGAACGCCTCCGGCCCTCTTGCCCCCCACCAGAACCACTGACCCGAGGCCTCGTGCAGGGGCCGCCAGAGCACCGGCACCCCCGCGTGCTCTAGCTTCCGCAGCTCCTCGGCGATGGCGTCCATGTCGCGCAGCAGCAGGGCGTACTCGGCCGAGCTCGGATCCGCCAGGGCCGCTGCGAGGTCGAAGGTCGTGGCGCTGCTGTAGAACCCCCGCCACCACTCCTTGCCCGGCTGGTCGATGAGGCCGGCCGGCGCATTCCAGTGCCAGGAAAGGGTCACGAGGCCCTGCCGACCCCACTCGATGGCGCTCTCGGTCATGGCGCCCGGATCGGCGCCGCGTTCCCGCCGCGAGGGCGAGTAGTCCATGAAGTCGTATCCGCGGAGCGCCGGTTGCCGGCCTGCGACCGCGGCGATGTGGTCGAGGTCCGATTGGCCCCCCAGCTGCTGACCGGTGACGATACGGCGCCCGTACTGGGACTTCAGCCACGCGAAGAGCGCCCGCGCTTCGGGGGTCGCCTCAGGGTCGCAAAGCCCGCCCTTCGGGGGCTTCGGCGTCACCACGCGTCGGGGCAGGAAGATGATCCGGTCAACCGAGAACCAGCCCCAGCCCTTCCCCAGCCTGACGGTGTGCTCCCCGGCGGTCAGGGCCACTCGGCCCACTCGGCCGGACCGGTGCGCCCGAGCATCCCACCCAACGGGACGCCGTCCACCGTGAGCTCGTAGCCCTTCTCGCCGAAGGGCGAGTTGTAGCGCACCCGGACCTCATGGACGCCCTCTCTCGGCACCACAACCCGCACCTCGACCGCGTCCCCGTCCTGGTCGAACCCGGTCACGTAGCCTGAGCCACGGTAGCCGGCAACCGAGGTCGCCGTCTGGACGCCCGTCAGCTGCCCGCTCTCAAACTCAGCGACGGACGTTGCGGCCGCCGCCATCCACGGGACGGCCAACGCGCACAGCACCGCGACGGCGGGCCCGACGGTGCGTCCGGGCATCGCAGCTTGCTCCTCCAGGCCCCTGGGCCTCACGGCGTCAGGGCGATCCTCGGGATCAAGGCCCATGCGCCCGCGAGGGGGATGACCGCCGGGGCGGGGCCGTCGGCATGGGCGCAGGCTTCGAGCGCGAGCAGGCTGACGAGACCGCCGGCCGCTGTCCTGCCGTGCCGGAAGCCGGACCGTCCCCCACAGAGCCCATGACCTCATTCCCTCGATGAGGCGGCCCTCCCGCTTCACGGCGCGGCCTGCACCGTTGTCGAGACGTCCCAGGACGCCTGCGGCTGCGCCGTGCGGACGATGATGCACGTGTGCAGGAAGTCCCAACCGTTGTCCTTCTGCCCCAGGCAGACGGTGTTGTCGGGCAGCCTCTCCTGAGTGACCTGCAGGGCAGAGGGACTACTCAGCGTCAGCGCGCCGTCCGGCCACGTGACACGCCAGTCGCCCCCCTCGCCGGCGATCGTCGCCGGCTGGTCGCTGCCCAGGTGCCAGCGTAGGGTCATGACGGCCGGCGTCTCATCAGGCGCCGTCACCTCATCGCGCACAATGAGTTGGGACTGATCCCAGGTCACCCTACGCTGCCATTGCTGCAGTCCGGGATAGCAGGCGGCCAGGTCTACCGTGAGGTCGCCCCCATCGGCGTCCAGGCGCGCGAGGCTGATGGGCGCCGGCGCCTTCTTCGGCTCGAGTCCCTCGACTTCCAGCACGTTGTGGCCGACCACGCCGGCGTACAGCTTGCCGAGGGCGGGGTTGTCGTAGCCCGGGGTGCCCGCCTCGATGAGCAACGGCTTGCCCCGGACGATGTAGTTCACATGGCCGCGGTCGAAGTGATCGTGACTGTCGAGAGGGTGACCGCCACGCACCCACACGCCCGTGGCGTCGTCCTCCCAGCCGCTCCGCCAGTTGACGCGCCGCGCCGGGCCTTCGTAGAAGGCAAACAGCGGCGGCGCCTCCGTGGCCGGCGGCACGGTGTGGGCCAACAGGCCGATCAGGTCAGTGGTCGGCCCGTCATACTGGGTGCTCAGTGCCCAGTTCGCGTCCGGGCTGCCGGCGAACACGGCGAGTGTCGCCAGGAGTCCGCGCGTGCCGCCATCGGTGCGTGCCGTCCTGGCGCCTCCCGCGTCGAAGCAGTTGATCCGGTAGCGTCCGGGTTGGAGATGCTCCACGGCCCAGGTCGGGAAGGCGCGCGGGAAGGGGTGGTCGAGCGCCCGGCGGTCCCCCTGCACGGCCATGGCGTGGGCCGCCGAGACCATCGAGCCCACGGTGAACATCGCGTAGCCGATTCCCTCGTTGAACTCGCCGGCCTGGCCCTGCACGTCCAGCGCCCGCAGCAGGTTTGCCACGCCCATCCCGTACTCGGCCGGGAACTGGTCCTTCCCCAGTACCAGGCAGGCACGGATCAGGCCCTCCGTCGGCAGCACCCACTGGTTGGTCTGCGGATGGCCGTTGCCCGCGCGGAACCAGCCGCGCTTGAGCTGCCAGTCCTCGCTGATGGTCTTGATCTCCGCGCGCAGGAGGTCATGGAGCTTGCCCAACAGCTCCGGCGGCAGACTGCCGGCCGGCATCAGCTCCAGCGTGTCCGCAAGGG
>VGFB01000753.1 GCA_016869015.1 Armatimonadota bacterium | reverse complement strand
AGCCTCCACAGTCGTCCTGTTCCCCCGAGCGCGCTCGCCGCGAAGTAGGGCCCATTGTCCGAGTCCGCGACCACGAGGTCGACCTGGCTCCGATGGGAGGGCCGGTTCACCACAGCCCGCGCCGCGTTCAGCCGCGCGACGAGCGCCTCCGGCAGCCACTCAGCGGCCCGCGCGCCCGCCCGCAAGGCCGTCGGGGGGTCCTGGTCCGCCCGCTGGTCGAGCGGCCCGCCGAACAGCGCCGCATAGCCGGCTGGGCCGACGCTCTGTGGCCGCCAGCCCGACGGTCGATCCTGCGGCTGCAGACCGAAGAAGCGCGCGCTGAACGCCGTGCCGACCGACGAGTTGCCGTTCTCGGGGCAGATGAACCGCTTCACCTGTGCCGGCTCGAACCGCAACCGCGCCGGCAGGGCGAAGTCGAGCACGACCTTCTGGTGCGGCGTGACCTGGCCTGTGAGGTCCACGCCGTCGGGCCTCGGCTGCACCGTCACCGACACCTCGGCTTCGGACGACGTGTACTTCAGCGCCAGCGCGCCGTCGTCTTCGGGTGCGGCGCTCATTGCGCGCCCCGCCGCGCCGAAGTCCGCTGCCGACAGCACCGAGCCGTCCTCGAAGCGCACCTGCCACAGGCCGAACTCGCCCGACCGCCAGATCGCGGCGCCGTCAGCGCCAACCACGCTCACCGCACCGGCGCGCTCATCGACTGTGACCGAGAAGCCCTCGCCGTGAAAGACGTGCGCCGAGGCCTCCTGAGCGAGCAGCAGCACTGCGACCAACCCGGCCATGAGCGCCTCCCGCCGTCCCCCGTCACGCCGTCGAACTTGCGGACCTGCCAGCTTGCGAACTTGCGAACTCGTCACTCAACGTCAAACCACACATCCACCGCGATGCTCTCGCCATGCGGCACGCCGATCCCCTCCGCGTAGGGCCAGTTGGGCGGTTGGGTGAAGGTGGCGGCCGAGATGTCCGACGAGCACTTACGCCCGTCCGCGAGCTGTAGCTCGATCCAGAAGCGCCGCACCTTGAACCAGTCCTGGCGCTCGTCGCTGATCGAGAAGACGTTGCGGCGACCGAGGGTGCGAATGGCCTCCGGCGTCAGCGGCACGGAGGCCGGGGTGTAGATGCTCTGCGTCTCATCGCCGCCGGCGGGGGCCATGTCGCCCATCTCGATCCCATTGAGGATGGCCGTTGTCCCGTACTCCCCGGTGCCCGATAGCCCGCACCCCTCGTAGTGCATCCACCCGACCGTTGCCGCGCGCAGATCGGCGACCGTCAGCCCGCCGAGCGGGTAGGGCCCGGGTTCGCGGCGGTGGCGCTCGACGTCATCAGAGAGCTCGCGCACCAGGAGCTCGTCGCGGGTCTCGATGCGCGTCTCCGCCCAGCACGCCCAGTCGCCCGACGAGTTGTCCCCCTCGCCCACATCGGCGATCACCTTGATCTGCACGGTCTGCCCCGCCCACGGCGACAGGTCGGCCTCCAGCGGCGTCCACTCGTGCTTGAGGACCTGCCGCCGCCCGGCCTCGGTTGCCTGGCCCTGCGCGTCCACGACCTCCACCTTGTACAGAAGGCCGTCCCCCAGGTCGCTCCCGTCGCCCTTGCCCACCACACAGCGGAAGGCGGCGGGGGTCGCGGGTAGCGCGACCGGATCGTGGAGCACGAAGGTGTAGCCGACCGCGCCCATCCACGGCGGGTGGGCCTGGAAGCCCGACTTCATCACGCCCCCGACCGTCGGCGTGCCGAGGTTCACGTGGGCCAGCGTAGACCCGAAGTCGTTCGTCTCCTCCTGCCCGCGCACTTGCATCCCGGTGGCGTACTTCGTCGGGACGTCGGTGAGCTTCCGGTGGCCCCGCGTCGTCCGCAGGAGCTTCTCCGCCACATGCCGGTATGGGTCCGCATCGATGGTGAGCGTGAGGACCTGCACCTCCTCCTGCGTCGGCTCCCCGAGCCCGAACGTGACCCGCGCCGGCGTGTCGGGCTCCAGTGTCGCCGCCTGCGCCGCCTCGCGCAGCGTCACCTGGGCCGCGAGGGACTTCGCAAGGTTGCTGGTGATGTCCGCTCGCAGATCGGTGCCCTCGAGGGCCATCCGGACCTCGGCCAGCGGCATCACCGTGAAGTCGATCCATGACTCCTCGAACCGCTGCCAGAGCCGCTGCCGCGGCTTCGCGTCCTGCGGCGCGGTGAACTCGTGCCGCTCCCGGCCCCGCACCGTGACCGTCTCGCCGGGCACCACCGCCACCCGCTCGCAGGCCAGTTCCACACGCATCTTCGGCGCCACGGTCAGGATGTAGCTGAGCGCGCCCTCGACCGGCATGACGTAGGTCAGGCCGCGGGCCTGCCGCACCTCCGCCGGGCCCAGCTCCTTCCGCTCGGCGTCGAGCGCAACCGCCGTGCCCTCCGGCACTGCGAATCCGCATTCCGCGCCCTTGAACGGGATGATCTCCCACTTCCCGCCCTCCAGCTTGCGGCACACGCCGATCCCGTTCCCCGCCGCCCGCGGGTGCCGGACGAACTGGCCGCGCCCGTCGACGAACAGGTAGGCCGGGGTCGCCGCGTAGTCGTTCCGGCTCCCCTCCCCGTCTCCGCTGAGCACCTCGATCGACTCATCGGCCGTCCACCCCGCGTAGCCGTTCGGTGGGAGGTCCAGCTTCCGCCCGTAAGCCTCGACCTTCATCCGCTCGGTCATCGAGCCGTTGCAGACGGTCACGCAGCCGTTCTTGTAGCGAGTGACGATCTGGCTCCGCCGGAAGTCGCCGCTCGCCACGGCGGCGGAGGTGTCGAGCAGCTTGCCCGCCGCGTTCGCGTAGCGGATCTCGTCCGCGCTCGAGAGCGTGTACTGGCTGTGCAGCTGCTGCAGCATGTAGTAGCCGCGCAAGGCCGTCCGCAGCCCCCCGCCCGCATACGTCAGGAAGCCCGGGTGCCCGAAGGCCACCGTGGCGCAGAAGAACCGGTCGATCGACGCGTCGATCTGCTGCTCGGTGGAGCCCATGTTCTTGTTGGTGCTGAAGAACATGTCCGGGCTGCCGATCCCGAAGTTGCAGCACAGGTCGTGCATCTTCCGCAGGTCGAAGTCCACCAGCCACGGGTTCACATCGACCCCGTAGCGCTGGTCCTGCCCGTAGTTCCCGTCCGTCAGCCCGCAGTAGAACGCCTGGTTGTTGCCCTCCGAGTACACCGGCCCGCTCCACGCCTGCTTCTGCAGGAGCATGATCTCGCCGTAGGGGTAGAAGACCCCCGTGAACGTGCCCGCTCCCGGCACCCGCGCATCGTAGTCCACGCGATCCCACGGCGCCACGGCGGTGTGCACGTCGCAGTACGCCGTGCTGAAGTGGAACTTCTCCTGGTTGATCGGCGACAGCCGCTCGCAGA
>VGFB01000752.1 GCA_016869015.1 Armatimonadota bacterium | reverse complement strand
TCACCGAAGCGTGTCTCCAACTCCAAGACCGTGCGCGGGTAGTCTTCCATACCCGCCCAGCCTAACCGAAGACCTAACCTGAGTCAAGCGGATAGCCCAGATAATACTTCTTGCGCGAAGGGAAGGAGTCGTCGATCGGCAGGGCGAAGAGCCGCGACGCTGGCATTCCATATGCCGTGAACCGTTCCGGCCGCCGATGTGCGGTTCCTGGGGCCCTGTGCGCGCTGCACGGAGCGGAGGCGCTTGACCTTGTCCGAGTGCGTAGCCGAGCGCGTGCGCCGGCTGTTGGTGGAGTGCCTCGCTGCGGCCTCCGTGCCGGAGGGTGAGGACCTGCACACCGTCGCCGAGGCCGAGATCGCCCGCGGCATGCGCGTTCACAATTGGATCGAGAAGGCCGAGGCCTTCCAACAGGCCGCAGCCTGCCTCGGACATGGCTGCAGCGAGGAGATCCCGGCTGCCTCCCGCCATCCTCTCGCGCTTTGGGCCTTCAACAAGTCTGCCGCCCTGTCTCGTCCGGCCCCCCGGGAGGCCGAACTCCACTATCTGGCCTACTTCTGGCTCACCAGCCAGGACCCCGAGGTAGCGACCCAGACCGCCCCGACCTACCCCCACGGGCTCAAGTACTTCCTCTCGCTGGCTACCGTGGACCCCGGCGCGCCATACATCGCGCCCCTGCGCACCGACGCCCCCGTCGACGTGCTGCGCCGGCTGGTGTTGCATCCAAAGCCGGAGGTTCCTCGGGAGCTCAGCCGCATGCTCGATCACCTCGGGCAGGTATCCCCGGGCACGATCGAGGACCTCAAGATGGCCGCGCGGAGCCGCAGCGATTTCACTCCCGCCCAGCGGGATACGGTGCTGCGCGTGCTGGAGCCGAGCGGCGACCGGCTGGGGGAGCTGCGCTGCCTGCTCGACGAGGCGGCGCGACTGGCCCGCACCAGCCCCGTGCACGCCCTGGGGCTCGTGCAGCGGGCGTGTGGCCTGATCGACGGCGAGGATACCGCCGAGTCCGAGGAGCTCCTGCGAGAGCTCACCCGCGGCGCGGCGCGAGTCGGGGACCTGGGGTTGGCGGGGCGAGCGCTGGTCCAGGTCTACCTCGCCGCAGAGAAACGCCGGCCGGGGGAGGAGATGTTGGCCGAGGGCGCCCTCATCCAGCGGCTGCACGAGGAGGTGAAGCGCGCGGGGGGCGGAGCCGAGGGCATGATCGGGCAGTTCCTGGTCGAGAACCCCGCGATGCACGACGATCTCCGGCTCGACGAGATCCCTCCGGACTGCCCCATGACCCCGGAGGAGGCCTGCAAGTGCCACGCGCGGGGCGTGTCCTTCGGGCCGAACAACGAGGAAGCCGCGCAGTGCTTCCGGCTCGCCGCCGCCATTTCGGCCGCCGCGCCCGGCACCGGACTGGAGGACTTCAAGCACTACGTCGCCAGCTACTACGCCAGTTCCGCCCGACTGAACTTCCGCCGCGGCCGGTGGGAGGAATCCGAGCGCTGCTACCTCGTCTTCTTCGGGCTGCTCCACGGCGACGAGGTCCTGCGCGCCCGCATTCAGCCCATCATCGTGCCCGTGCTGAAATACTACCTCTCCCTCAGCTTCCGCGCCCGCCGGACGGTCGCGCACGTCGCCGTGGACCGCGAGACGACTCCCCAGCAGCTCATCGAGCGCGTCCACGCGATCAATGACCCGGAGGTCTCAGCCTCCCTCAACAGTCTCCTCGACCGACTCGAGCAGGCCAACCCCCCCATCGCCGTCGAGCTGCGGGAACCCGAACCCGCCCACCTCGTTGCCCTCCCCGATAGTCGCCCGGTCGCCCTCGACCCCCGGACTGCCGAGGGTCTGCAGCCGGTCGGCTGACGTCCGCGGCCACGCGGCTCGCCTGCCCCGCAGAGCCCTCGGGCGCTTCACGGCCGCCTGTGCCACGCGTGGGTGAGTACGGTCCCGACCACTACCCCCACTGCGTCCACGAGCAGGTCAAGCACGTCGAAGCTGCGGCCGGGGATCGGGATCTGGTGCAGTTCGTCCAGGAGAGCATACAACAGGCAGAAGCCGACGGCCTGCAGGACGCGGCGGCGGGTCCATTCACCCGTGCGAAACCGCCACCAGCGAAGCGCCAGAATCGTCAGCACGACGAAGCCGAAGAGATGACCGAGCACGTTGCTGAGGGTCGTGCCCTGCGTCTTCAGGGGCGCATAGGGGTCGGGCACCGACGTGCAGTAGAGCATCACCGCGACCCAGCCCAGCAGAGGAAGCCAGTATCCGAGCGCCGACCGACGAGGTGGGGGGGAGGTCGCGGCCCTATCCACGTCGACCCTCGCGGAGGCCGCGGAACAGCGCGTCATGGCGCTCGCACAGGCCTGCGTCCTCGCTGCACTGCGACCGGATCAGCTCCTCCTGTCGGCGGGCATTGTACAGGCGACACGTCGGCTCCTCGCAGAACGCCTCCCCGGTGACGTGGAAGGCGATGGCCTGCAGAGCGCAGCCCAGGGCCGCCGCGTTGATCCGCGGGTCATCCGGCAACAGCATCCGGTCCGCTAGCCGCTGCTGGAGCTCCGCCTCGACCACCTCCCGCGGCATCAGCCCGGTGGTGGCCAGGCCCTGCCCCTGGTAGTACTCCCTCGGCCGCGCCGGCGCCTGGACCAGGCCGGTGGTGGAGATCAACGCCGGCTCGCCGAGGAGCACGGTGTGCGCGTGCCATCGATGATCGTCGGGCATGAAGGTCCCAAGCAGCCGCGCGGTCAGCAGGATGTGACACTCCCCTTCTTCCGCCCCCTCCATCCACTCCCCCATCCACCACTGCGCGACCGCCCCATCGTACAGGATGCCGACGGCCGCTCTGCCCGGTGTGTCGAGCACCCGCTGCTCCGCCGCGATCTCCACCGCGGTCGGCTCCCGCTCCGGCTGAAGCCGACTCATCGGGTCCACAACCCGGGCGCGTGCCAGCGCCTTCGCGAGCCCTTCTACCGTTGTAGGGGCGGACCCATGGGTCCGCCCTCCGGCCCTTGCCGTCGTGGCGCAGGCATCCTTGCCCGGGGCCGTCGCCCAGTGCCTCACGAACTCCCCTCGCGCCTCAACCTCGACGCCGGCCACGCGCGCGAGTTCCTCCGCGAGCTCTGCGACCCGCAGGGCCGCGCACGTCCCCTCATCGTACAGGATCACATGCATGCCGCCGGTTCCGCAGCCGGCTTGCCCCGACCGGGCCCCCCGAGCAGTATCAGCGTGCCCAAGACGGCGGCCGCCGCCGAGGCGATCAGCACCGCCAGCTTCGCCTGCGCGAGCGCCGGGCCGACGAAGGCCAGCTCGCCGATGAAGAGCGAGACGGTGAAACCGATTCCGGCGAGGCAGGCGGCTCCCGCCACTTGACGCCAGGT
>VGFB01000751.1 GCA_016869015.1 Armatimonadota bacterium | reverse complement strand
GGGGGAGGGCCGGGGGCCGCGACCGAACGACACGATCTTCGAGCTGTTCGAGCGCATCCGCCGCGAGCCAACTGTGCCGGTGACCCTGGTCGAGGGGGCCTGTGAGGCCTGCTACTGCTGCGATGGGTTCGACCCGCCAACGACGCGCTGCACCCATGCGGGGGGCCTGGTCCGCGACTACAAGAAGGACCTCGACGTCTTCCAGAAGCTCGGCCTCGCCCCCGGCGCCACCTTGCCGGCGCAGGACTTCCTGCGGCTGCTCTTCGAGCGCATCGCCTCGACGCGGGAGATCTGCGGCTACGGGGACGGAATCGTCCGCTCCGAGGAATGGCGCATCTGCGGCGACCCCCACGGCAACCCCGGCTACGCCCGTACCCGCGCCACCGGCCTCCTCCCCTGACCGTGGTGACAGGGAGGGCCAGCCGCCCCGCGCCCCGAACTCCTGTGGCATGACCGTCCCGGTCACGGACGCTCCGCCGTCCGTGCCTGACACGCCACTGGCGCCGTGCGGAGAGGCCCATGCTAACTTCCCTGCTGACCTCGTGCTGTGTTGCTCTCGCCCAGGCCCCGGAGGGCTCCCCGCCGGTAACAGCGCCGACGGTTGCGTCCGCCCCGACCATCGACGGTCGGTTGGGCGTGGAGGAGTGGCGCGAAGCCACGACGATCGGCCGATGGGTAGCCCAGGGCACGGAGTCGCCGGCCGAGCCGGCCACGGTCGCGCACCTGTGCCGCGATGCCCGGGCGCTGTACGTCGCCTTCCGCTGCTTCGAGCCGGACCCGCAACTGCCACGGGCCTTCCGGCGGCAGCACGATGACCGGGCCTTCGAGGACGACTGCGTGCAGCTGTTCCTTGCGCCGGAGAACCCCGAGGCGGCACAGGCGGCGCGGATCGCTTTCGGGGGTTACGAGGGCGCGCTGGACACGTGGTACCGCGACATCCAGGCCTACTACGAGTTCACGGTGAACGCCGCCGGGAGCCGGACGGAGGCCCGGAACGACGTCCGCGACTGGAACGCCCCGTGGGAGGCGGCGGTCTCGCGCGAGGAGGGGGCCTGGACGGCGGAGCTGGCCGTCCCCTTTGCGACGCTGGGCGTAGAGGAGGTCCCGGAGGACGCCATCTGGGGGCTGAACCTCTTCCGCTACCGCCCCCCGGTGCTGAGCGGCTGGGTCTGCCCGGGGTTCGGCGGGTACCGACCGCTTCCGCTCGGCCTGGCGCGTCTCGGGGGCGGGAGGATGGCCGTTCCGGCAGCGTCGCGACCCGAGGGCCGGCCGTCTCCGCCGACCGTGACGCTGCGGCACTTCGCGGTGGCGCGCGAGCTCTGCGCCGATGTACAGGCCGCCGGGGGGACGGGCGCAGCCCAGGCGACGTTGACGCTCACCTCGGAGGGGCGCGACCCGGTGGTCACGCACGCCGATCTGCGGGGCGCACCCGGGGCGACGTTGACCCTCCCCGTGGAGGGGCCGCCCGGCGCTCGGTGCTCGGCCCGGGTGGTGGTGACCGACGCCGAGGGGCAGACCCTCGTGGAGCGGTCCCTTGACGCCGCCGTCCCCGCGACGCCCTCCTGGCGCGGGACGCGGGCCGGACTGCCGCTGGGCGTGCTGCCGCCGTGGACGCCCATGCGGGTCGATGGGCGGACCGTGTCGATGCTGGGCAAGCGCCTCACATACCGGGACTGCGCTCTGCCGGCCCAGATCGAGAGCGCCGGGGTCGCGTTGCTGGCCGGATCGGTGCGAATGGTGGTCGATGCCGAGGGCCGGCCCGTGCGCTGGCGGTCGCGGGAGCTGCACACTCGCGAGCAGGCCGACGACCACGTGCTGCTGGAGAGCGTGTGGCGCAGCGAGAGGCTGACGCTGACCGCAACCTCGCGCGTCGAGTATGACGGGTTCACGTGGAACGAGATCGCTCTCTGCCCAACGGGGACGGTACCGGTGGAGCGCGTCGCCCTGGAGATCCCGCTCCGGTCGGGCGTCTGCCGGTACGCCTACGAGGGCCACGCGCAGGCCGGCCACGCCCTCTCGCCGCTGGGGCTGCGGCGACCGATCGGCGGGAACCTGTGGCTGGGCGACGAGGAGCGTGGCCTGGCGTGGCTCACGGAGAGCCTCGAGTGGGTCCAGGCGCAGGACCGGGCGCGGCAGTGGGAGGTGTTGCCCGGGGACGGACAGACGCTCTGGCGCTCGACCTTCATCGACACGCCGACCGAGCTGTCCGACCCGTACCGGGCGCGGTTCGCCCTGCACGTAACGCCCGCCAGGCCCGTCTCGCTGCGGAAGTCCCGCATCTACCACGGGGCTTTCTACGGCATGGAATCGGCGCCGGGCGGCCTGGGCCTCTCGCTGAGCACGACGGCCGCCCTGGACCCGGGGCGCGGCGCGTTCGAGTGCTGGGTGAAGCCGACCTTCGATCCCGCCGAGACCTACGACGCGAGCGCCGACCGGTCGCAGTACAACCGGCAGTTCCTCAGCCTGCGCACGAGCGCCGATGAGGTCCTGATCCTGTACTACAACGCCGATGACCGGAACTTCCGCTGCGTGACCCGCAAGGCGGACGGCACCTATCCCGTCGTTCTCTCGGCGCCGGAGCCGCTGCCCGCCGGACAGTGGAGCTACCTCGGCCTCTCCTGGGGCGAGCAGCTGCGGATCAACGTCAACGGGCGGGCGGCCGAGTTGCCGGTGACGGGGACGGTCGCCGGAACGGCGGACCCAGGCGGCCTGCGGCTGGACCTGGGGTGCTTCCAGGTCGACGAGATCCGCCTCTCCAGCGGCCCGCGAGCGCTCGAGGGCGCGCCGGACGCGCCCTTTGCTGAGGACCCGACGACGCTCCTGCTGAACCACTGCGAGGTCCTCAACGACGAGGTCGCCGAAGCCGGACGCTTGCTCGAGGGCCGCTTCGGGCAGGGCCTCGGAACGCGGGACGAGACGTTCGTCGAACGGCTCGGGCGGGAGGGCAAGCGCATTGTCATCTTCCACGAGAACTGGTCGCGCTTCCAGGGCTACCCCGATCTCGAGCAGGTCCCGAAGCTCAAGCGGATCGCGGACGCCTGCCACGCGAACGGGATGCTGTTCCTGATCTACTTCAACCAGAGCGTCTCCACGGCGGCGCCCGAGTGGGAGGGCTTCCACGACGATCTGCTGGCCTTCCCGATGTCGAACCACTACCACCGGGACGACATCCCGCAAGACTGCTACACCGGGTGCGTGAACGGGCCGTATGGGGAGCTGCTGCTGGCGGGGATCGAGCGGCTGGCGGACGAGGCGGGCATCGACGGGGTCTACATGGACGGGACGACCGTGCCGTGGTACTGCGAGAACCCGACGCACCCCGGATGCGGCGCGGCGCGGGGGGACGGCACGTATCTGGGGCACAGCCCG
>VGFB01000750.1 GCA_016869015.1 Armatimonadota bacterium | reverse complement strand
ACCACGCCGTCGAGACCCTCGTGGACGCCCCCCGGATCGACACGGTCCGCTCCGACGGCCGCGAGATCGACCTCCCCCTCCTCTCCGCCTCCGCCAGCATCTCCCCCGACGGCCAGTCCGCCGCCCTCACCCTCACCAACCGCAGCCTCGCGGAGCCGATGGCCGTAAAGCTCGACTGGATCGGCATCAAGCCGCCCGAGACGATCACGGCCCGCGTCCTGACGGCAGACAGCCCGGCAGCCCACAACACGGCGGAGGAGCCGGAGGCAGTGACGGTCAGGGAGTGCGAGGTGGGGGCGGAGGTCGTAGAAGTGCCGGCGATGGGGGTGGTGGCCGTAGGATGCTGAACAACGAACCTCGAAGGAGTTCCGCGATGTCACTTGCGCTTGCAGCTGCAGCCCTGGTCGTGTGCCTGACGCTCGGAGACGCTGCCCGGGCGGCGGACGTGAACCCGGTTGACCTGAAGGCCGATGGGCAGGCCGACGACACCGCCGCGTTGCAGGCGGCGCTGAACCAGGCGGGGGAGACGGGGGGCGGGGTGGTGCAGTTGCCGGTGGGGCAGATTCGGCTCGACGGGAGCCTGACGGTGCCCCCTGGTGTGACGTTGCAGGGGGTGTGGAAGGGGCCGCACTACTCGTCGCCGGAGGTGGGGACGACGCTGTTGGCCTACGGTGGGCGGGGCTCGGCGGAGGGGCCGCCGCTCATCATGCTGGAGACGAACAGCACCGTGCGCGGGGTGACGGTCTTCTACCCGGAGCAGCGGGCCGACGATGTGCAGCCGTACCCGTGGACCATTCAGGGGCGCGGCACGCACCTCAACGTCATCGACTGCACGCTGCTGAACCCGTACATGGGGATCGACTTCGGCACGTACTCCCACGAGATGCACTACATCCGCAACGTGTACGGCATCCCGCTGAAGATCGGCGTGCACCTGGACAAGTGCACCGACATCGGGCGCGTCGAGAACGTGCACTTCAACCCGAACTCCTGGACCCGCAGCAACACGCCCACGGCGCCCACCGGGGAGCTGGGCGCGAAGCTGGTCGAGTACATGCAGAACAACCTCGTCGCCTTCGAGATCGGGCGCAGCGATTGGGAGTTCATGACCAACTGCTTCGTGTGGGGCGCGAAGGTGGGGTATCGCTTCTACACCAGCGAGAGCGGCCCGACGAACGGCAACTTCCTGGGGATCGCGGCGGACTGGTGCGTGACGCCGCTGCTGGTGGAGGGCACGCAGGAGCCGGGCCTGCTGATCACCAACGGGGAGTTCGTGGGCTCACCGCTGTGCGAGTCGGTGGTCCGCCTCGAGCCGACCCACGCGGGGGTGGTACAGCTGTCGAACTGCTCGTTCTGGGGCCCGCATCGGCAAGTCGTGCGGGCTGAGGGCATCGGGCTGCTGAGCCTGTCACAGTGCAACTTCGTGCAGTGGGCCAGTGATGTGCCGGCGGTGGAGGTGCTGGGAGGGAGCCTGATCCTGCAGGCCTCGCGCTTCGGTCAGCGCAAGCCTCATGTCCGTCTCGCGCCCGAGGTGAGGACGGCCGTCATCATGGGCAACAGCTTCCGCGGCGGCCCGCAGATCGCCAACGAGAGCCCGGGGGACGTTCAGCTACTGGGGAACGTGACGCTGCCGTAGGGAGAATGGGGCGGAGGCGTCTTTCGACGTGCTCTGAGAAGTGCCTCCGTCCCATTCCTCGCCTACCGGCCCCAGACATTCCTCGTAATGTCCACGCATCGCCGCAGGCCTTCGAGGTTGTCGCGCACGGGGAACTCGATGGTGAGGGGGCCGCGGTAGCCGAGGTCGCGCGTGGCGGCCAGCACCTCGCGCCAGGGGACGGTGCCCTCCCCGAACATCAGGTGATCGTCGTGCTCGCCGAGGTTGTCGGCGAGGTGGGTGTAGGCGAGCCGATGGCCGATGCGCTCAAGCAGCTCCGGCGTGTTCCCGCTCATGTGCGAGTGCCCATAGTCGAGACAGAACCCCAGCCCGGGGCTCCGGGCTTGGGCGAACAGATCCTCGAGCTCCTCGGCTGTGCCATACAGCTCGTGGCAGTCGTGATACTCCCACGCGTAGTGGTTCTCGACGCACAGCACGACGCCCGCGGCCGCGTACTCGTCGGCGACCCGGGCAAACACGTCGCCCATCAGCGCCAGGCCGGCTGCGCGGTCGTCGTGCGAGCCGCCGTGCACGATGACGTGGCCGAGGGCCGCCTCGCGCGCGATCCCGAGCCACGCCCGAAGCTGCCTTGCCGCTCCCTCGGCGCCCAGCCGCGGCAGGTCGCCCCACACATGCCCGCTGAGCTGTAGCCCATACGCGCGCCCCAGCTCCGCGATGCGTCCGTACTCCCCCTCCACCAGGTGTGGACGCCCCGCGCCCTCTGCGACCGAGAACTCGATCCCGTCCAGGCCGAACTCCTCGCGGCAACGGTCGAAGGCCTCGTCGAGGGTGCGCCACTCGTAGTGCAGGGCGCTGATGAGGATGGGCGGCGGGGCAAGGTGCGCAAGCCCGCTATCCAACATAGGGGTTCCAAGTTGGGGGGATTCTGGGTATACTCTCCGCGGGAGCGCGTGCCCCGCGCGCGTTCGCGGGGGCGTTTTCGACAACACATCGAGGAGGACCTATCATGCAGAGACGCGGTTTCACACTCATCGAGTTGTTGGTGGTCATTGCCATCATCGCCATTCTGGCGGCCATCCTCTTCCCCGTGTTTGCCCGGGCGCGGGAGAAGGCGCGCCAGACGTCCTGTCTCTCCAACGTGAAGCAGATCATGCTGGGCATTCTGATGTACGCCCAGGACTTCGATGAGAAGTTCCCGGGGTCGTGGGCGAACGGTTCGTCGGGGCTGTGGTCGGGGCGCATCAACCCGTACGTGAAGAACACCCAACTCTTCGATTGCCCGAGCGGCAGCTACGCTTCGGGTTGGGGCGGCTGGGACTGGGCCGGCACCCCCATGACCAAGTACGGGTACAACTGCAACATCTCCGGCAAGGCGCTGTGCAACCGCACGATCAGCCTGGCACGGATTCAGCAACCCGCCACCGCCATCATGGTCGGCGACATGTGGAACAGCAACTGGTTCACCTCGGGTGGCCAGGTCTACGGCGATGGTCGGCTGAACCCCGTGGGCGGGCTGGTCTGCTGGGGCGGGACGAACCGCTGCCCTCTGGCGGATTGGGTCGGGTTCGTGCCGGACTGCCACAATGAAGGGGCGAACTACGGGCACGTCGACGGTCATGCCAAGTGGTACAAGCCCAGCTCGATCTATCCGGCCTCCGCGACCGACGCCAGCAAGGACGCATTCTGGGGCAACTAGTGGCCTGTCAGCGGTGAGTCTCGGTGTTGTGGGAGGGGCTTCGGCCCTGTACGCTCGGGG
>VGFB01000749.1 GCA_016869015.1 Armatimonadota bacterium | reverse complement strand
AGGCCGCCGGCCCGCGCCGCCGCCGCCCGGGCGCTCGGGGAGCTGGGCGATCCGCGCGCCGTCGAGGGCCTGGGCGCCGCCCTCGGCGATGCCACCGAAGCCGTGCGGGCCGAGGCAGCGGAGGCTCTCGGCGAACTCGAGGCGCAGGGCGCGATCCCGGCCCTCGTGAGCGCGCTCGGGGACCACAGCGACCGGGTCCGGCAGTCCTCGGTGTCCGCCCTTCGGCGGCTGGGCCTTCCGGCAGTTGAGGCTCTGCTCACCGAGTTGAGGTCCGCCGAGGACAGCCGACGCTGGCGTGCGGCGTGGGCGCTGGGCGAGTGTGCAGCGCCCTCCGCCGCCGACCCGCTGCTTCGCGCGTTGCAGGACGAGTCGGAGAACGTGCGTGCCCAAGCCGCGCTGGCGCTGGGCGGAATAGGCGCCCGACATGCCGTCAAGGCGCTTCGGCGCGCCGCCGCCGAAGACAACGCGCCATCCGTGCGCGAAGCGGCGGCCCTGGCCCTCGCGCGGCTTGGAGCTACGCCGTCGCCGGACCAGCGAGGAGGAGAAGCGAGCGTGCGTTACGACCAGGACTACTCGGGACCGGGGCACTTCCGGAACACTCAGCCCCTCGACGTCCGGGAGGGCGCCGACGCCCGTTCCGCGCCCCGCTCCCGCTGGCGCCTGTCCCTGCTGTTGCTCGCCTTTGCCGCTCTCCTGCTGCTTGGGGTATGGGGCGTCAGAGAGATCCTGAAGGCGCGAGCGGCTCGCGGGCACGACCTCACCGTCTCGAGGACCGGGACCTCGAAGTCGGCTGCCACCGACAGACCGCCTCAACCCGGAGAGGGCGCTGGGACGGCTACCCGCACAACGCCGAGGGACGAGGGCGCCGGCGGCGCTGAACCAAAGGGCGGAGGCCCCGGCGCGACCAAGTCTCGGGACGAAGACCCGGCGGGATCGGGAGCGGCCAACGGGAGTCTCGCCGACTGTCAGATCGTCAATGCGACGCGCTACATCGACGGCGACTCGCTGGTCGTCCGGGGGCAGGTGGTGAACTCCGGCTCCGGCGCGGCGAGGAACGTCGCGGTGCGGGTGACCATCCGGGACGCGTACGACGAGATCGTCGTCCGACGGGAGGGCCCGACAGAGCCCCGCACCCTCCGACCGGACCACGCGGCAGACTTCCACATCAGCATGCCGCTGCCGGTACTCGATGCCGAGCCCAGGATCGAGGTCGTGGCCCGCTGGGACTGAGGAGCCGTGAGTGCGGAAGCGGCGACAGGCCTCCCGGAACGTGCCGGGAGGCCTGTTGGCGGTCAACGCGCTGTGCGTCAGTACTTGCCGAAGGTGAGGCCCGGCCAATCATCGGTTCGGAACGGGCAGGCGGGCAAGTCCGCCGCGTTGGTGAGGTTGCCGTTCGGGTTGTCGGCCCAGTCGTAGCGCACCGCCACCGGCGCCGCGACCTCCGGGCTCGCGACCACAACCATGTCGCCCTCGATGGTCGCCTCAGCCCAGACAAACTTCCGGTCCTCGCCCGCGATCGCGAAGCCGCGCAGCGGCTCGCCGCCCTTGGCCGCCAGCCCCGCGGCGTGAGTGAACGTCACAAGGGCCTTGCCGCCGTCGGTCGTCAGGGAGTCGTACAGCGGCCCGGAGAACTCCACCGTCCGGCCGTAGGTCTGCGCCAGCGCGATCAGCGCCAGCCGCCGGCCCACATCCTGCTTGTTCTTGGGGTGGATGTCCTTCTCCTCGCCGATGTCGATGATGACGGCCTGCCCGCTGTTCCCCACCGTCTGCGCCGTCAGCGTCTGCGCCTCCCGCAGCTCGGCCCACGCGCTCTCCCCGGGTTGCTCCCTGGGGGCCATGAAGTTGGCGAGCTGCACGATGTAGAACGGGAACGCGCCTTGGCCCCAGCTGTCGCGCCAGTCCTGGATCATCGTCGGCAGCAGGGCGCGATACGCGTACGCTCGACCGGCGTTCGACTCGCCCTGGTACCAGATGGCGCCCTGGATGGCGAAGGGGATCAGCGGCTGGATCATGCCGTCATAGAGGCCCGCGGGCATGTGCTGCTTCTGGTCGAAGAGGGGCGCGTTCGGGGCGCGCTCGGTGAACGGCTGGTTGGCCGCCTTCGCCTCCTCCTGGCGCTTCTTCCAGTCGGCCAGCTTCACATCGTAGTCGGCCTTCTGCTGGGGGTAAGCGGCCTCCCCGTCCGCCCAGCGCTGCAGCACCGGGGCGAACATCTCGTTGGCCTCCAGCGAGCTGCGCGTCGTCCAGGCCTCGGCCATCGTGCCGCCCCACGAGCTGTTGATCAGCCCGACCGGCACGCTGAGGTCCTGGTGCAGCTGCCGCCCGAAGAAGTAGCCCGCCGCGGTGAAGCCCGGGACCGTCTGCGGATTGCACTCGACCCAACTCCCCGGCGTGTCCGCCTCCGGCTTGTCGCTCGGCCGGCGCGCCACGGTGAAAAGGCGGATCTGCGGGTACGTCGCCGCCGCGATCTCCTCCGCGGCGTTGTTGGACGCCTGGACCGACCAGCCCATGTTGCTCTGCCCCGAGCAGACCCACACCTCCCCCACCAGCACGTTCGTGAGCGTGAGCGTGTTGTTGCCGGTCACGGTCAGGTCATCCGGCCCGCCCGCCGTCAGCGCCGCCAGCCGCACCGACCACTTGCCGTCATCACCGGCGGTCGTCGTCAGCTCCTGCTCTCGGAACTCCACCATCACCTGCTCGCCGGGAGCGGCCCACCCGTAGATGGGCGCCTCCCTTCCGGCCTGCAGAACCATGTTGCTGCCGAGGATCGCCGGGAGCTTCACATCGGCTACAACCGGCAGCGCCGTCAGCAGCGCCGCCAACACCAGCAACAGAGTCACTCGACGCATCAACTCACATTCCTCCGTTCAGTACCCGCCATGCGTCCTTGCCACTTCGACCATTGCATGGATGTTCTCGTCGGGCGTGTCGCGTCCACACTGGTCGCCGGTTGAGAGGATGAACCCGCCCCCCTCGGCCGCCACGTCAAGGCACCACTTCGATTCCTGCGCGACGAGCTCCGGCGTGCCGTGCAGCATGTGCTCGGTGGTGTGCAGGTTGCCCATCAGGCCGATGTCTCGCCCGAAGAGCCGCTTGATCTCCGCGAGGTCGCAGTCGCCCATCGGCGGGCGCTCCAGCGGGTTGATGCTGGACAGGTCGGTCTCCTTCGCGCAGATCTCGACGAGCGCGCGCTCCGGCCCGCAGGAGTGGACCTGCGTCGGGATGCCCGCGTCCTTCGCGATGCGCGTGAGCCTCTGCAGCGTCGGCAAGCCGAGGTCGCGGAAGATGTCGGGCGTCTGGAACACGAGGCAGCCCGAGAACCCGGTGAGGATGAAGTCCGGCTTCATCGCGATGACCTGCTCCATGCGGGCA
>VGFB01000748.1 GCA_016869015.1 Armatimonadota bacterium | reverse complement strand
CGACCGGGTCCCCACCGAGAATCGAGGCTCCAGCGTACACGATGACATCGTCCTCGAGGGTCGGGTGGCGCTTGACCCCCTTGATCGGGCGGCCGTGCTCGTCCAGCGGGAAGCTCTTGGCGCCAAGGGTGACACCCTGGTAGAGCTTCACGTTGTCGCCGATCTCCGAGGTCTCGCCGATCACGACGCCTGTGCCGTGGTCGATGAAGAACCGCTCGCCGATCTGCGCCCCGGGGTGGATGTCGATCCCGACCATCGAGTGGGCGTGCTCGCTCATGATGCGCGGGATGAGAGGCACGTCCAGCCGATAGAGCTCGTGGGCGATCCGGTGGGTCGTGATCGCGCAGATGCAGGGGTAGCTCAGCGTGATCTCCGCATAGGTGTGGGCCGCAGGATCGCCCTCATAGGCGGCCTGCACGTCCAGGATGAGCAGGCGCCGGATCCGCGCCAGCTCGCGCAGCAGCCCCCCCACGATGGCCAGTGCGGCTCCGGCCACATCCCCGATCGGCTCGGGGCCGTCGCCCCGCTGTCGCGCCCAGGCGCCCTTCCACCGGAAGGGCAGCGCGCAGGCGACCTCCACCACCAGCAGGCGGGCGGCCCGGCTCAGCCGCTCCTCCACGAAGGCGTCCACCATCTCCCCGGCGGGAAGCTCCGTCGTCATGCGGCCCGGGAAGAGCACGTCCTGCAGGCAGTGCAGCGCCTCGACAACCCGCTGGCGCGAGGGGAAGGTGGTCGAGGAGTCCTCCGGCGTGTCCTCATCGGTCTGCGGATGGAGGTGCTGGAGCTGATCCATCACCTCGCACATCAGCCGGGCCACGCCCACGCACTGGCAGTCGTCTCGTTGCGGGCAACGAGCGCGGGCGAACAGCGGAACGTTCACGGCGCCGGGTCCGGCATCCTCAGGCATGGTAGACCACCTTGGGGCGGCAACGAGGATCTTTGGGGCCGTCCCATTCTACTCGATTCCGGGGGCCGGTGAACAGCCGAGGGGCAAGATCGTCGGCTCAGCCGGCCTCACGTCGCATGGTGCATCTCGGTGTCGCCCCAGAGCGTCTGGATGTAGTTGAGCTGCCCCACGTGGTAGTTCGTGTGGATCATCCCCATCCACATGAGGTCGCGGACCGTCTCCTCGCCCCAGAAGACCTGCCGCTTCTGCTCGAGGTCGGCCTCGGAGAGCCCGCCGATGGAGGCCAGGAACCCGGTCTCAGAGGCCTGCACGAGTTCCGTCAGAGCCTCGCGCGTCGGGTAGTCCTCGGGCTTGAGGCTCTCCCAGACGGCGGCGGCGTTCGGCTCGCCGCGCAGCTCGGCGGCCAGCCACTGGTAGCCCGCGGCGCACTCAACCACGATGGCGCGCGGCGTCTTCGCGGATCCCATCGGCACCCAGTCCAGGTTCTCGTCGGACGTGTACTGCAGCGCCAAGAGCAGTTCCCCGGTCATCATCTGCGTCAGGCCCGCGGCCTTCGTTCCCTCAGCTGTCGCCATCGGTGTTCCCCCGCGGATCAAGGTTGTGCGGCCTGTTCGTCACTTCAACAACAGCACCAAGACGACCTCGGTGCCGGCTAGCGGAGAACGATGGATGCGTAGCCGTCGACCGTGAGCGGGCCGATCGAGAGGCGCCCGTCGGCCCCCCTGACGGCCGCAGCCTCCGGCGCCCGGCCGGGACGCAGGAGTTGGGCGTGCTGAGCTGCCGACCCTTCGGAGAGCACGACCGTCACCTCGTGCGGCTTCGGCTGCGCGTCGGTGCGCGGGTCGAGATCGAGGTTCGCGAGGTCAACGAACCAGGCGCCCTGACGCGGCGAGCGGAAGACGGAGACCTCGAGCGCGCGGGGGAGCTCGCCGCTCACCAGACCGAACTCGGCCAGGTGCTCCCGGACGGCAGGCTCGATGGAAGCGAGGTCGCGTTCGCCGGGGGTCTGCCGGTAACAGTCGAAGCCGAGGGCGGGCAGGAGCACCACCCGCCCGTGGCCGACCGTCGCGTCGGACGACTCCGGTCGCGGCGAGTCGGCGTCGAGGCCCGCGAGCGCGCAGAGCTCGGGGAGCATCCCCGCGGCATTGCCGACGCGCGCGTGGCTGCGGGAGGCGTCGAGGCGGCCGCCGCACGGCCCCGAGACGATCAGTTGGCCCCCGGCGGCGACCCAGGGACGCAGCACGTTCGTCACGGCCCCCGGTGAGAGCACCTCCACGGACGGGAGCAGCAGCGCCCGCATGCCCCGAAGCGCTTCGGGCGTCAGGTCCCACTCGGGGATGACGGCGTACTGCTGGTGCAACTCGGATAGCGCCGTGCCCCAGCCGAGCAGGTCGAAGACGTGCTGTTGCGCCTCGAAGTTGAGGAGCCGGCCGGGGGTGAGGTGGACCAGGCGGCTGTCGGGCGAGTAGAGCAACGCCATCCGGGCGAAGGGCTGCCGGTCGCCCCAGGACGCCTTCGCCGCGTGGATGAAGTCGGTGACCTCGCGATGGCTCTCCACCGTACCGGCGACCTGCGGGTTGCCGGGGTAGGCCTGGATCATCGCGTGGTGGGCCAGCAGCTCGTAGCTGAGCACGCGCCCCAGGGCGGCGTTGCCCCGGTACTCCTCGTAGGGCCCATCGAGGTAGTACCAGACGTGCAGGAAACGGCTTGCCGCGTGGCACCGGCCCATCTTGACGATCGGCGAGAGCCGGCCGCCGGGCGGCAGGCCAACGCCTCGCGGGCCGCCGAGGAGGTTCCAGCCCGGCGCGAACTCGGTGCTGACCATCTCCAGGTACTCGGGCCGGGGCCAGTCGAAACACCAGATCGGGATGTCGTTGCCCTGGATGCAGAAGTCGTCGATCCCGGCGTCCCGGGCGGCGGCCTGGAAGGCCTCGTGGTAGGCGTACAAGGCTTGTCGACCGACAAGCCCCTTGAAGCGACGGTACTCTCGCCAGACGGGATCATCGAGCCAGGAGGGATGGGACCAGGCGGGGTCCTGCAGGTTCGTGTCATCCCCTCCGAGCTGCTCCCTCACGACCCGGCGCAGGTACGCGCGCACGTCGAAGGCGCCGACGGCCTCGACGCCCATCGCCCGGAGCCTGTCCGCTGGGAAGCTCCAGGCGAGGTGCTCGCGGAAACGCGCGACCGCCCACTCGCCGAAGCCGGTGTGGATCGGCGCGCTGCCGAAGGAATCCCAGGCGCTGAAGTTGTCGGCCCAGATGCCCCGCACGCCGGAGTCGACCATGTGCCGCGCCGAGGCGCGGGCATACTCGATCCAGGAGGGGCACGCCGCGTCCTTCGCGACCGAGACGAGGCCCGAGTAGCGCGTGCCCTGGGGCGTCTCAACGGGGATCAGCCCCTCGATCGGGCCCCGCACCTGCCCGGTCGCGGGGTCGATCTCGTTGGTCTTGTCGTTGTACCCGTAGTCGGGCTCGAG
>VGFB01000747.1 GCA_016869015.1 Armatimonadota bacterium | reverse complement strand
ATGGAGGATGGACACGGCTCGCTCGTTCCGCCCCATGCTCCACAGCAACCAGGCCGACGCGCCGTACAGCTCCACGTGGTGCGGGTCCAGAAACAGCGCCGTCTCGTTGCACCGCACGCACTGGGCGTAATCGCCCTGGTGCCAGTACTCGTCGGACTCCACAACCCACGCTGAGCCGGCCTCGACGAAGAGCTCGTGGAGCGACGGCTGCGCCTCGATCTGCTCTTTCGCCGGCGCGGGCTGCGCCGACGGCCAGGGCCATGTCTCAAGGGCCTCGTCGATCTGCTTCCCGATCATCTCCCCCTGGGCGGCGCGACGGGCCTCGAGCACTGCCCGGGCCTCGTCCGTTGCCAGGTCGGCGAGGGCTCGAACGGCATAGTGACGGATCCAGTCCGCGGCCGAGGCGAGGGCCGCATCCGCCGCAGGGATGCCCTCCGAACGACCTAGGGCGCACAGGGCAATCCCCGCCTGACGCCGGACGGCCAGGGAGGAGTCGGTCAGCAGCGGCTGGATCGTCGGGGCCGCCGCGCGGTCGCCGATCTGCCCCGCGAGGAAGGCACATCGGGCCCGCACGGCACCGTCTTCGGCGCACAGCCCCGACCGCACCGCGGCGGTCAGCTCGTAGTGCCCCGCCAGGGCTCGAGCTACACCCTCGGCCCGGGCGGAGGTCGTCAGGAGGACAGGCAGTAGGGCGGCAATCGAGAAGATCCGTTGCATCGGGCGCATCTCCCCGCAGAGAGGGTGCAATCGACGGACCGTCAAGGTCATGGACGTCGCCGGGGCCCGCGGGCCTCGCCGGCGGCTACGGAGTGGGGAATGCTCCGCTGGAGGCGCCAGTGGCCATGAGCACGATGAACCAGATGATCCCCAGGACCATCGACGCGCAGCCGAGGGCCCCCAGCACGATGGCCGCGGTAGCGGTGCCCTCGGCGCCCTCGCGCTTGGCCGACAGACCCATGAACAGCGCGACCGGGCCCAGGATGTTGCAGCAGAGCAGGCCGATGACCCCAATGACGAGCGCGGTCGTCGCCCGCTGCTGGACCTCCGGGCTGGGACCCGTGCTGTAGGCTCCGGCGTAGGGGGCCGCGGGAGGCGGGATGCTCCCGGCGTATGGAGTCGGCGGCGGTGGTGGGGCGCCCACCGACGGGGGCGGCGCATACGTCGTCGCGGGAGGCGGCGCCGCCGTCGGGCCGGCGGTCGGTGTCGGGCGCTGCACCTGCGTGGACCCGCACTTCCAGCAGGTCAGCTCCGTCGGGTAGAGGGGCTCCCCGCACTTCACGCACGGACGCCGCTGCGACGAGGGGGTCGCCGGCGCCGGGGGCGTCTGCGGTCGGGGCAGGGGCTCCTGGCAGTGGCTGCAGAGCGTGGCGATCCCGCCCGTATCGTACTCCGCCCCGCAGTTGGGGCACTGTGCCTTGGCCATTCCGGTTGTCCCTCGCTTCCCGAACGTCCGGCTCCGAACCTCAAGCCTGCAACCCGCAACGCACAACCCGAGACCCGAGGCGGCCATCCCCGCTACACCCGCCGATGGTAAACATACCATTCCAGTGCGAGGATGAGAAGGGCAATCACCGCCAGATGGCGCCAGATCTCGCGGTTTGAGGTTGTCAGAGCGGACCCGCCGCTCACGCGCCGTCCGCCGAGCTGAACTTCACTGCGGGGCTTCAGGTTGCTCTCGGCCGGGCTCAGCAAGTTGGCGACGAAGACGAAGCGACTCTCCCCCCAGGTCGCCTCGTACACCCCGGCCCACTCCGTGGCGTCGAAGGTCGGGGCGCCCTCGCCTGGGGGCAGCACGTGCGCCGAGCCGTCCGGTCCGCGCACGGTGATCTTTGCGGAGGGTTCCGCTCCGGCCGGCGAGATGGCCTCGCCCGTCCGCACGCTTCGGTTGGCGACCGCCTCGCTGCCTGTGGCCAGCCACTCCAGGCAGTTCTGCATCAGGATCGGGAAGGCGGCGCGCAGAGGCAGGTTGGACCGCTCGAGCGGAAAGCCGATGAACGCCGCGCGCACCGGCCCCTTCTGCCCGGCCAGCACCAACGGCGTCGTGTCCCCCTCTACGAGAACCTGGCCCCACGGCCGCCGGGAGACCGTGAGCGCCTCGGCGATGGCGACCTGGTCGAAGGCGACATGCCGCATGATCGGGTGCCGGTCGTCCCAGCGCACGACGGTCGGGACCGGCACGCTGCCCGTCACCTCCGCCGGCCCATTGGCCGCGCTGGTGTCGATCAGCAGGGAGCCGCCGTCGGGCAGCCGGTCCGGCGCCCAGCGGTTGAAGACGCGCACCTCCGCCGGGGTTTCCGGCCGGTAATCGGCGATCGCCACGCGACTGAGACGCACCCGCGGATCGACCTCCAGGGCCCGCTGCAGAAACAGGCTGTCCTCCCCGATCAACAGCACCGTCAGCTCGCCCCGCGGCACGAGGGCCGCGTACGCCGAGTTGTCAGCGGCCAAGTCGTCGTCGAGGTCAATGCGCGCCCGCACGACACCCGCCTCGTGAGGGAAGTCCGCAAACACCTCGCCGCGGGTGCCCAGGGCTGCCAGCTCGACAGGCCGGGCATCAATGAGCGTCCCGTTGTGGTACATCTCCAGCGCGAACGAGGTCGGTGCGTCCGCGAAACTGGTCATCTGCACGAAGAGCTGCACCGTGCCCCGGGTCGAGTAGTCCCGCCGGGCGTCCATCGCCGTAATCCCGACGTTTGAGCCCTGTCGACCGACCTGCACGAAGCGCACTCGCCGGCCGCCCAGTGAGAGGTCGTCCAGCGGCGGGAAGGCTCCGTCGGAGATCAGCACGATCTCCGACTGCGGCCTCTTGCGCGCCAAGGAGACCGCCAGCGCCATCCCATCGCGCAGCTCCGTCGCCGTGTCGGTGGCCCGGACCTTGGCGAGCGCGCCATCCAGCACCCGGCGGTTCGCGGTGAAGCTCGCCCGGACCCGCGTGCGCTCACCGGCCTCGATGACGCAGGCTTCGTCGCCACGGCTCAGGTCTGCAACGATCTTGCCCGCCGCCTGCCTTGCCGCCTCGAGACGGCTGGGGCGCACGTCGGCGGCCTGCATGCTGGCCGAGGCGTCGATCACGATCACAACGCTCTCGCCGCTAAGCGCCCGCACGCGCAGGAACGGCCGCGCCACCACGACGGCCAGCAGCGCGAGTAGCAGGATCTGCAGGAAGAGCACGAGGCTCCTGCGCAACCGCTGGAACGGCACGTTGGCCTGCAGGTCGGCGGTCGAGGTCTCCCATAGCAGCGTCGAGGGCACGCGACGGTCCTTCCGCCGCAGTCGCAGGAAGTACAGCAGCACCACGGGCGGGATCGCCAGGAGGTACAGAAGCGCAGGGGTGTTGAGCAGGTTCATGGCGCCGATGCGGCTCGCCTCACGACGGCCGCCCC
>VGFB01000746.1 GCA_016869015.1 Armatimonadota bacterium | reverse complement strand
CGGTCCAGACCATGCGCAGCCTCACCTACCTCCAGCCGGGGGAGACGGTCTCGTGTATGGGCTGCCATGAGCACCGCAGCACTGCGCCCGCGAACCGCTCGCCCCTCGCTCTCCACCGCGCGCCCTCGGCCCTCGCGCCCGGACCGGACGGCTCCCGACCCTTCTCCTACCCGCGCCTCGTGCAGCCGGTGCTGGACCGCCACTGCGCCAGCTGCCACGGCGCCCAGGAGCCCGCCGGAGGCCTCCGTCTCACCGGCGACCACGCCGGCCATGACCCGTACTCGTACTCGTACCGCGCGCTGGCGAAGAGGGACTGGGTGCACTGGTTCGACAGCGTGAACGGCGGCGAGTGGATTCCGCTCACCGCGCCAGGCCAGTTCGGCGCGCGCGCCAGCCGCCTGACCGCCCTCCTCCGCGCGGGTCACGAGGGCGTCACCCTCCCGCCGGAGGACCTGGCGCGCCTGACCCTCTGGATGGACCTCAACGTGCCCTTCTACGGCGTCTACGAACCGGAGCAAGTCGCGGCGCAGAGAGAGGGCCAGGTGGCGTCACTCGCGTCCCTCTTGCCGTGACTCCCCGTCAATCCGTCCAGGGCTCGCCCTTGGCGCCCATGATGGTCGCCAGCATCTGGACCATCATCATCAGCGCGCGGGTGAGGCGGTCGATGCGGGCGCGATCGCCGAAGTCCGCCTCGATCTCCACGAGCTGTCGGAGCGCCGCGATCAGCCCCTTCCGGCACTTCATGCGGCCCTCCGCATTCAGGAAGGGCTCCCAGAGGATGCCGATGAGATCCGGCGACAGGCCGAACAGCAGCCCCACGCAGAACTCGCCCGGCGGCTCGAGCTTCTGGACCTCCTTCATGTACGCGATGTCCCACTGGCCGAAGTAGGCCTCCTCGGCGGCCAGGAACACGTCCGCGAGCCGGCTCCGCGCGTCCGCGTTGCGCGGGCGGTAGTACGTCTCGATGACCTCCTCCAGGACCTCCCGCGGGTCGCGCGTCACATCCTGCATCATCCGCCCCGCGACCGCGCTGTTCACCTCGACCGCCGGGTTGTCCATCGGGCCCTGGTAGTACAGGCAGCCCCGGGCGCCGTGCTCGTGGTGCTCGCGCAGGAACTGCGCCGCGCGCTGCGGGTAGGGGACGAAGTAGCTCAGCCGGTCCAGCCGCGCGCCGTGGTACGTCCAGAGCCCCCCGGATGTCCCGTACGCGCACTCCATCTTCGGCACATCCTCCCACGCCAGCATCCGCCCCCGATGGCCCTGATCCATGAACAGGTCGATGTGCTTGCTCAACTCGAGCACGGCCTCCCGATCGGCCCCCGTGAACTTGGGCTGCTCGCCCTGCTCGTTCAGACCCCAGTTCGCCCAGTTGATCGGGCACGTGTAGGTCAGCGCCCCCGGGTGGCGCTGCCTGATGTAGTCGCCCGCGCGCGCGTTCAGCCGCGCGTTGTACCCGGCCCGCCCATACTGCCCGGCGCACTTGGGGCAGTCGCACCAGCCCAGGTCCGCCGATTCCAGATGCACCGCGCCGAAGTCGCGCCGATCGAACATCGCGTCGATCAGCTTCTCGATGTACTCCCAGGACCGCTCGTGTGCGCCGCACATCGCGTGCGGGTGAGGGCTGCCGTCGGCGTTCTTGCCGCGCACCTCGGGGTCTTCCTCGATGATCCGGTCATAGCCCCAAGTCATCAGCCCCAGCGGCATCGAGAACCGAATCCCGCGCTTCTCCGCCGCCTTGAACAGCCGATCCAACTGCCGATTCCGCTCCCGATCATCGAAGGCGCTCACGATGTCCAGCGGGTACTGCGTCGTCGCGTACAGGCCGAAGGTGTCGAGGTACTGATAGCCGGCGTCGGCCATCACGTCCAGGGCCCGCACGATCCCCGCAACCGTCTCGTCGTCCATCTGCGGCGCCGGCCACTGCTCCAGCGGCAGCGCGCTGTTCCGCATGTCGTTGACCCACGCCCCGAACCCCAACCGGTAGTCGTAAGACGCCTTGGCCATCATCGAGCTCCCTTCCCGCGGCAGTATCGCCGCGGCCGCGCCCGCCATCGTAGTCGCCACGAACCTGCGCCTGTCCATGGCACCGGGGTCGCGTCTTCAGAGTTCTGGGCTATCCGCTGCACTCAGGTCTGGGCGGCCGAGCCGTTGGGGACTGTCCAAGTCTCGGTCCCGCCGAGGCGGGACCGAGACGCATGGACTGTCCCCTGTTTCCGTCGGGGGTGGTGGTCCCCCGGCCAACAAGGCCAACGGGGGACAGTCCATGCGTCTCGATCCGATGAGGCTGGATCGAGACTAGGACAGTCCCGAACGACACGCAGGCTTCGCAGCCTGAGTCAAGTCGCTAGCCCAGCTGCGGTTTGGTCCTCGCCCTGATCAGCCCAACTCCACCGGCCCGAACACCGGCACGGGCAGGCCCGCACGGTCGCGCAGCCCTACCGCCGGGTTGTAGCCGCGCCCGTGCCAGAGCACCGCGCCTTGCGGTAGCGCCTCGCGCAGGTGCAGCGCTACAGTCGACGGGCCGCGCACCTTCCGCTCGGGGATGGGGATGGCCTGTTCGCCCGCATCGAGGGTGAAGCCGGGAAAGCCCGCCCGCGGGGCCAGTGCCCCGTTCACGCTCGCGAAGCGGACCTCGACGGTCCGCCGGTCTTCGCTCACGGCGGCTTCGGCGAAGCGCGGGCCGATCTCCCGTGTCGTGTCTCCGTAGACGAGGCGACTCGCCAGGTGAGCCAACCGTACACCCAGCATCTTCTCGCCGGCGGTGCCGATGTGGATGGCGTCGGAGAGCTCCAGGTCGATGGCCGCCACCGTCGCGACGTTCGGCAGGTCGCCCTCGATCGCGATCTGCTCGGTCTGCACGCGGTTCCACGCGGGGAACGCATCTGCGGGCTCGCCGTAGAACGGGCCGAGCTGCACCTGCAGGAACGGCAACTCCGGTTGGTCGAGGTCCCGGCGTATCGCGCGGATCAGCTTGCCGAGCTTCTCGCGGAAGACGGGGGCCGCCTCGGCGTTCGCGTCCGACTCGCCCTGGTACCACAGGCACGCAGCGACCTTTCCGCCCACCGCGCGCACTCTTCGCAGCATCGACCCGTACAGCGACCTCCCACCCAAGTGGGCCAGATCGGGGCTCCACTGCTCGAGGCTGGTCCCGCCGTGGGAGCAGGCAAGCAGCCCCACGGGCACGCCATGCCGGCGGAGGATCTCCTTCCCGAAGCGAACGCCCAGCCCCGCCCCCGCCACGCGGAAGTCGCGGTCGAACTGAGCCCAGTGCTCGCGGTTCTCCTCCGTCACATCGGGACCCCAGTGCACGGGATCGATCGCCTCGTTGTACCGGCACAGAGGGTCCTCGGCAATGCCCCAGCGGTCGTCGTAGTAGAAGCAGCGCACC
>VGFB01000745.1 GCA_016869015.1 Armatimonadota bacterium | reverse complement strand
CGGGCACTGCGCGCGCTTCATGAATGACGGGGGCGTCCGCTTCTGGGAGATGGCGCCGCACGGGGAGCTTGCCGGGACCGGTGTTTGCCTCGCACGCCCCGGGGAGGAGTACGTGGTCTACTCACCAACGGCGGGCGCCTTCACGGTCGATCTAAGCGCGACGGGGGAAGGGCCCCTCGACGCGCGCTGGTACAACCCGGAGACGGGCGAGCTTGCGCCCGCGGCAGAGGTGCTGGGCGGCCGGGTGGCCGAGTTCGCGCCGCCCTTCGCGGCCGACGCCGTGCTGCACTTGAAGCGGAAGGAGAGGTAGCTGGCGGTGTGTAGCCAGGCCCCCGATCCCGGGGGCGTCAGCCAGGCTCCGGCGGCTTCCAGAAGTCCAGGAGGTACTCGAAGGTGACGCCCATGGTGATGTAGTTACTCGGCCAGCCGAAGATGCCGATGCGGTTGACGATGTTGGTCCGGTCCCAGATGATGATGTTCCGCAGCTCGTAGCCGACGGACCGCAGGGCCTCCACGAGTGAGATGTGGATCGTGATCCGCCGGTCCTCCCACCACATGTCGGGCACGTTGACGACGCAGTGCGCCTTCGGCCGCAGCAGCGGCAGCAACCGCCCGAAGATGCCGGCCATCTGCTCGGCGTACTCGTCCAGCGCGAGCGTGCCCAGATCCCGGGGGTCTTGGGAGTACTGCTCCACCTTGTGGTACTGCGTATTGCGACGCTGATTGCCGCGGCGGGACTTGTTGAGCCGCTTGCGGTTCAACAGGTTCGCGTACGGCGGCGAGGTCAGGATGAGAGACACGGACTCCTCGGGCAGGTAGGCCGGGATGTCGCGGGCATCGGCGCAGACGGCGACCTGTTGGCAGGCGTCGTCGGGCTCACACTGGTCCAGGCGTGTTGTCGCGAGCGCAACGTAGTCCGGCTGCAGATCGAAACCTACGGCATTGCGCTGGAGGTCTCGGGCGGACACGAGGGTGGTTCCGCTGCCGACGAAGGGGTCGAGCACGAGCTCCCCCCGGTGCGTGAACAGCTCGATGCAACGGGAGGCAAGGGCGATCGGGTAGGTCGCGGGGTGCTGCTCCTTGTCGCGGATGTCGCGGCCCTCGTAGTAGAACTGCCAGACGCCGATCTGCGCCTTCAGCCACTCCTTGGCCGAGAGGCAGTTCAGGTGGCGAGGCGGGCACTCACAGGTCCGCTCCGTGCCGATCTGCAGGGGCCTGTCAGGCTCTGTCGACCGAGCCGCGCCATGCATCCTGGCCTTCTCCTCTCACTCGGCCTTCCCGGCGATCTCCAGCGTCATGCCGTCGCGGGCCGCGACGACCTCCAGGCCCAGGCGTTGGCCCATCGCCTCCGTGATCTCCCAGGGCTTCGCCTCCAGCAGCCGCAGGCCGAAGTGGGTCAACACCGCCTGACGCGGGCGCACCGCAGCGATGATCCGCTCCGCATCGTGCCGGTCCAGGTGGTAGACCCGGTGGTCCGGGTTGTCCTCCAGGACGCAGTTGATGATGAGCACCTCGGCGGCGGCGTAGCGCTGGGCCAGCGCGGCGAAGTAGCGCGTATCGGTCAGCACGCCCACTGTCGCCGGGCCGCCCTCGAGGAGGAACCCATACGTCTCGCCCGGGTGATCGTGGCGCGCGGCCACGCGCACCGTCAGGTCGCCGAGCCGGTAGACGGTCGTCTCGGTCAGCGGCTGCACCTGGCCGATGTAGGAGAGAGCGTACTCGCAGATCGGGGAGTCCTCGTACAGGGCATCACCGGGCGCGAGCAAGACGCCCCGGCGCCGGTGGCCGCCGTGGGTCATGGCCTCGATGACCACGTTCACGTCGTTCGCGTGATCGATGTGCTTGTGGGAAACGAGCACCGCATCGACGCTCTCCGGGTCGAGCTTGGGTCGGCTGGCGTAGGCGCGCACGAGCGCCCCCGGGCCCGGGTCGATCCATACGGTCTGTTCGGCCAGTCGCAGCCACAAGCCGCCCGACGCCCGGAGCTGCTTCGAGACCACGAAGCGCGAGCCCGCGGTGCCGAGGAACTTCACGAAGTTGGCGGGGTAGGGGGGCATGGGGGGCGGAAGGTCTCAGGTCTCGGGTCCGTAGCTCGCCGTGGCAGCCACCTCGGCGATGATCCTCACGTGTTCCTCCGGAACCCCGGGTGCGATGGAGCAGGCGGTACTCAGCACGAAGCCGCAGGCCTCCATGCCGGCGCGGCAGACGGCTTCCACATCGCGCCGAATGGCGTCAGGCCGTTTGAACAGCAGCGTGTTGACCGAATCGACGTTGCCCTTGATGAACAGACGCTCGCCGACGCGGGCCACGGCATCGGTGAGTTCGACATCGCCCAGCGGCGGCGGATCGAGGCACTCGATCCCATCGGCGCCGCTCTCCTCAATCAACTCCAACCGGTCGCCGATGGCGCCGCAGGTGTGTGTGTAGACCGGCACGCCCGGCGCCGCCTTGTGGACCCTCCGGATGAGTTCGGTCTCGTAGGGGAGCACGAACTCCCGATACATCCCCCGACTCAGGAAGCCGTTCCCCACGTAGGGGCTGGACAGCTTCATCGCATCACAGCCGTCCCGCACCTGCGCCACCGCCCAGTTCGCGCCGTACTCCGTCCCGCGCCGCAGGATGGCGTGGGCCTTGGCGGGATCATCGACCAGGGCCATCAGCCCCGCCTCCATCCCGAGCGCCTCCAGCAGCTTGTCGAAGGGGCTGATCGTCTCGCCGTGCACCGCCCACTCGTCGCCGGCCACCTGCCGCGCCGCCCGGAGGTTGCTCAGCATCCAGTCCGGCACGTCCTCGAGCGTGTCGATGGCCTCCGGATCCAGTTCCGTCAGGGAGGCCAGGGGCGCCGGCCGCACGGGGCGCGGAAGATCGTCGTGCGGATAGAGGGTCTCGTCCTCCCCGAGAGGGTAGGGCGAGCGATTCAGGGGGGCTTCTCGCCAGCGGACAAGGGCGCCCGAGGGCGTCGGGGTCTCCTCGGCGATCTTCGAGCGCCAGTCGGGATCGCCCCCGGGCACTGAGACGAGGATCCCGTCGAAGGCATACCGGTCCCGCATCATCGCCAGCGCCAGGGCATAGAGGCCGGGGTCGTGCCAGATCTCCAGCGGGGACAGACCCGTCTTCAGGTAGAGGTGCCCCATCGCCAGCTGGCACATCGCCGGCACGCGATCGGGGCGCTTGAGGCGGGTCGCGAGCGCGAGGCGCTCCTTGCCGGTCATCGCTTGCGCTTGCGCCCCTTCCCGGTCGGCTTGGCGGCCTTCGGCTTCGGTTCGGGCTTCGCGGGGCCCGCCTTCCTGGTCTTCTCGTCCGCGTCCAGATACTCGGTGGGGACCACGAAGGCCACCATGTTCCGCTTGCCGAGCATCTTCAGGAACTCGGTCAGCGACACCTCGGCC
>VGFB01000744.1 GCA_016869015.1 Armatimonadota bacterium | reverse complement strand
TGCGCCTTTGCGTGCTCTTGGGCGAACAGAGCGAGCAGGGGTTGGCCCTCCTGATGGATCATGCCGCCTCTGTTGACCTGTAGGGAGACGCCGATGAACGTCGTTCTGCTCGTGGCCGAGCCGAGGGCGGGCTGCAGTGGACACGTGGTCGCCGGGCTGGCTCGGGTTCTGGGGTGCCGAGGGCACCGGGTGCAGGTCGTCTGCTCCTCCTCGGTTCCCAGCGGCGGGGCGTCACGCTGCTGGGACGAGGTGGACGGCGGGCTACTGCCTCTTCCCGACTTGAGCAAGGCGCGCTTCGACGTGATCGTGGCGACATCCTGGCTCACGCTTGAACTGGCCCGCATGTTCCCGCATGCGGCAGGAGGCTACTGGCTGCTGGAGTATGCGCCCGATCGCCTGTCGGGGCGACAAGCCGAGGTGGCCCGGCATGGCTTCGACGCGAACATGGTGCTGATGGCCGCCAGCCCCGCCCTGCAGGCACGAGTGGAGACGCGCCATGGCCTCACGTCGCACGTGGTCATGCCAGGCGTCCCCCCAAGCGTCGCCGCTTCAGGTTCCGACGAGGGGGCGGGCACGATCCTGCTGGCCGGAGGGAAGGCGACCGACGAGGATGTGCGCACGCTAGGCCGGATGGTCCGGGACCGACGGCCCGAGACCGGCGTGCGTCGCCTGGGCACGCCAACTGAAGCGGACGACATGCCGGTCGCGTCCCCGGATGCGCTGACTCGCGAGGAGCTGGCCCAGCTCTGCGCAGGCGCTGCCCTGACGATCTGGGCGGGGTGTGCGCTGGAGTACCCGCTCGTGCCCTTCCTGTGCGCCGCCGCCGGCCGACCCACCGTCGCGGTGGCCGAAGGCCTGGAACTCTCGCCTCTGCGGCCGGGCGAGAGCATGATCACGGCCGAGCTCCGGCGGCCCAAGCAGGCGGCCCGCGCCATTGCCGATCTGCTCAACGATGCCGAAGCGCGGGCCAGCCTCGGCGCGGCGGCACGGTCCGCCGTAGCTGCAATGACCTGGGAAGCGGCGGCACAGGCCTTGGAGGAGGCCTTCGAGCGGGCCACAGACCGATCGCGTGGCACGCGCGGTCCGGAAGCGCAGCCGGTGGAGGCTTCGGTTGAGTTGGGCGCCGTGGACGTAGAGAGAGGGCTTTCCGTCGTCGATTCACCGGACAGCCGGCGAGAGCCGGCTCAGATCGGCGGGACGGAGTGCCTCCGGCTCTCCCGCACGCCGCGGGCGGGACCTGTCGCCTACTTCGTGCTGGCGGAGGAGTGGGGCCGGCCCGGCCTGCAGCCGTACGTCACGGTAGAGTACTTCGACCTGGGGGAGGTCGAGTGGTGCCTTGAGTACGACCCGGTGAGGCTGCCGGGAGACCGGCGATCCGGCTTCGTGGCGACCCCTGCGGTGCGCAACGGGAACACGTTGGCCTGGCGAAGAGCCGCCTTCCATCTGCCCGACTGCCTCTTCCAGAGAACCTGCAATCTGGGCGACTTCCGCGTCCACGCCCTCAATGCGGGCGACACGGACCTCTACCTTCGCACCGTCGCCTTGCAGACAACGAAGCCTCCCGCAGAGGTCCCGTTGCTCGGTGTGCCGGACGACCAAGGGGTGGCCCGGATCACCTTCGGCGAGGCCACCCAGGAGCTGGGCGTGCAGTTCGTCGACTCGCCGGATAGCCTGTCAGAGCTGGGTCAGGCCGGCGGCGCCCCCTGCCGGATCGCCCGCCGCACACCCTTCGCAGGCCCCGTGCTGTACCTCCGTCTCGACCCTCGGTTCGTGCGGCCGGAGATGGAGGCCTATATCACCGTCTCGTACTACGACGCGGGAGAGGGGGAGTGGTGTCTCGAGTACGAGCGGCGTGGCGCCGGCCCCGAGGAGGAGTTCGCCCGCACCTTGCCGGTCCGGCTGCGGAGCACCGGCGAGTGGCGGACGGTGACGTTCCCGGTCACTGACGCCGTCTTCCGCCGCCACTGCAACCTGGGGGACTTCCGGCTCCACGCCTCCAACCGGAGTTCCGATACGCTCTGCATCGCGGCCGTCACGGTCAACCGAGAGCGGCCGGAGGTCCCGCTGCTGGGTCTCCCAGACGACCAGGGGGCGGCATGCATCACCTTCGGCGAGGTCACGCAGGAGCTGGGAGTGCAGTTGGTGGATTCGCCTGACAGCCGGTCGGAGCCGGGTCAGGTGGCGGGCGTCGCATGCCAGGTGGCCCGTCGCAGTCCGCTCGCCGGCCCGGTGCTCTATTTCCGGATCGATCCCCGCTTCGTGCGCCCGGCCATGGAGGCGTACATCACGGTTACATACTGCGACACGGGCGGGGGGGAGTGGTTCGTTGAGTACGAGCGGCGGGGCGCTGAGCCGGAGGAGGAGTATGCCCGCACGCTGCCGGTCCGCCTGCGGAACACCGGCGAGTGGCGAATGGTGACCTTCCCGGTCACAGACGCCGTCTTCCGCCGCCACTGCAACCTGGGGGACTTCCGGATCCACGCCTACAGCCCAAGTTCGGAGGCGCTCTGCATCGCAGCGGTCTCCGTCGGGCGCGAGCCGCCGGAGGGCGCCGCGCTCGTCGGCGTGCGGCCCGACCAGAAGACGGTCAGTGTTGTCTTGGGACCGGTTCCCGAAACCACTGGCCTCTGGGCCATCGAGTCGCCCGATAGTGTGCTGCAACCGTTCGCAGACCAAACGGGCTCAGGTGTCCGAGTCTTGCGGGCGCCCGAGAACGGGCCCGTGGTTTACTTCCGCCTGGACCCACGATTCGTCCGTGAGGGAGGGAGCTACTACGTCACTGTGGACTACCTCGATGCAGGGGCCGAGGCCTGGATTGTAGAGTACCCGGCCTGGGATCGCGACTTCGAGCCGGGGCAGTTCGAGGGCACGTTGAGCGTGCAGCAGACGGACAGCGGCGAGTGGCGTCGGGTCACCTTCTGCCTGCCCAACGCGCGGCTGGCGCGAGCCTGCAACCTGGGTGACTTCCGGGTCCATGCCTTCGAGCCTCAGGCGCAGTCGATCACGCTCGCGCGCGTCCAGGTCAGCAAGGAGCGCCCGTCGGAGCCGGGTAAGTTCATCGGCATCGCCGGCGATGACGCGGTGATCTCGGTGGCGCTGCAGGAGCGAAGTGAGGGTGCGGGTCTGGAGCAGTTCGACTCCACTGACGCGGTCAGCGCGCCGGCTGTGGTGGCCGGTCGCCAGTGCCGCCGCGTCTACAACCCGTTGAGCTCCCCGCAGGCCTACTTCCGCATGGACCATCGGTTTGTCACGCCAAATACGCCCGTCGCAATCACGCTGGAGTTCCTGGACGTAGGGACCAACTACCTGGGCCTGGAGTACGACTCGACAGACCAGTCCGTGCAGCGCGTGCCCGAGAACCTGGGCGCCTTCAAGCCTGCCGGAGCCATCCGC
>VGFB01000743.1 GCA_016869015.1 Armatimonadota bacterium | reverse complement strand
ACTGCCCCACCTGACTCGCCATGATCGAGCCATCGCGGAACATCCCGGCCGCCTCCTTCACCTCCCACCCATCCGGCGCGCGGTCGGCAACGGTCTCCAGCCGCGCGGTCTGATACGCGCCACTGAAGGCGGGCGCGGGGAGCGCGTCGGGCGGCGGAACAGCCTCGGTGAGGGCCAGCTGCTGCTTCAGGAAGGTCGCCAGCGTCGCCGCGTAGATCGCGTGACCCCACGAGTTCGGGTGCACGCGATCGCCCGCCAGGATCTCCCAGTCGATCAGCCCCGGCAGGCACACGGCCTGGACTGACTTCTGGAAGTCGACCGTGGGAATCCCGTACGCATCGGCGACGGCCTGATGGCGCGCGGTCGGAACCTGAAGCGTGTGCGCCGTGGTGAAGGTGAAGACGAGGTCGGGCTTCTTCTCCCGCGCCCAGCACTGCCGCACGATGCCCTCCATCGTCGCGTGGACCGAGTCATCCGGCGTGCCGTTGTCGTTCACCGCGAACTCGACGAACACGAGGTCCGGATCAGACTGCAGCACGTGCTTCTGCAAGCGAAAGACGCCCAGCAGCGAGCCCGTGCCGCCGATGGCCGCGTTGACCTCCTTGATCTCGAGCCCCTTGAACTGCTCCTGCAGCCACTTCGTCGTGAACGGCCGCCACCCATCCTGCGCGGTGATCGAGCCCCCAATGTACGCCACCGTCACCGGCCCCCCCGCGCGGCACTTGCTGAAGAAGGTGACGAGGTTGCGCTGCGGAGTTTCCTGGGCGAGGCACGCGTGGGCCGCGGTAACTAGCAACAGAAAGACAGCCAAGCGGACCATGGATGAGGACCTCCTGTAGCGGGAGCTGACCGTCGCCCGCAGGTTCGACGCGACAGGGGAGGGGGCCTTGGCTAGCGAGGAGAAGTGGCAAGCCAGTGACGGGGCCTGAGCACCAGCTTGGCGCGAACTGGCGGAACACAGACGGACGGCCCGACATCGGGCGGACAGGACAAGGAGGGACCATCGGTGACAGCCGAGGTCGCGGTCCTCAACCGTCATGCGATCGCCCTCGCCGCGGACAGTGCGGTGACCGTCCATGGCCAGAAGGTCTTCAACACCGCGAACAAGATCTTCGCACTGTCCCACGTTGAGCCGGTCGCCGTCATGGTGTATGGCAGCGGCGACCTTCTGGGAGTGCCGTGGGAAGTGCTTGCGAAGCTCTACCGCGAGCACCTGGGCCAGTCTGCACCTGACGCTCTTGAGGCCTACGTCGACGGGCTGCTGCAGTTCCTTGGACATCTCGCGCGCTCTGGACGCCTTTTCGGGGAGTCGGACCAGGAGTCGCATCTGTGCGCGGGAGTTGCCATTGTCTTCGATCTCATCCGCGACCGGGTTGATCGCGCGGTGGATCGGCGGCTCGCCAAGGGCGCACTGTCGTCGGACGACGTACTCGGGTTAGTGGCCGGCCAGGTGAGGCAGCTGCATCACGCAAGCCGCAGTGCCGCGCTGCGCCCATCGGTTACCGAGGCGACAGAGAGGGACCTCTCACGCGCGTACCGCGCCGCGATCGTGGGGATAGCCCAGGGGGTCTTCGAGCGACTCCCTCTGAATGAGGCTGTCACAGACCACTTGGTTGAGGTTGGCATCGCAGCCTTCACCCGGGCTTGGCTGCCGTCCCTGCCTCTCACCTCCGGGGTCGTAGTGGCGGGGTACGGCGCCAGTGACGTGTTCCCGCGTCTGAGGCACCTCGAGATCCACGGCATCCTCGGCGGACACCTGCTGTACGACCATCGCCTGAACGTTGACATCAGCACGCGAGACAGCGCCCGCGTGGTACCCTTTGCCCAGCAGCAGATGGTCTACCGGTTTATGGAGGGCATCGACCCCGACTACCGCGACTTCATCGAGGATGAGTTTGCTGAGGTCTGGGCAAAGTCCCTCCGCGCGGTCCTCCACGGCATCACGGAGCTGACCCGCGAGCAGAGGGAGCATTACAGTACGGTCGCGGCCAGCCAGGCAGAGGCCGAACTCCGGCGCTACCTCGCGCGTTTGAGGGAGTACGGGAGAACCCACTTCGCCGACCCAGTCATGGACATGGTGTCGTCGCTCCCCAAGGACGAGCTGGGGGACTTGGCCGAGTCGCTCGTGAACCTGACATCGCTCAGGCATCGGCTCTCGAGTGAGCTGGAGACAGTGGGCGGTCCGGTCGATGTGGCAGTGATATCGAAGGGCGATGGGCTGGTCTGGATCAAGAGGAAGCACTACTTCAGGGGCGAACTGAACCCGCAGTTCCTCGCGCGCTACGCACGGAGGGGTCACGATGGCACGACCGAGCGGTAAGACCAGCATCATGTTCCATTCCGTCCGCCAGTTCCGGGAACACTACTTCCCCAAGGCTGAAGCGGAACGGATGAAACAGGAAGCCGGCGTGGATGGCGAGGTCCGGTCCAGTGGTCTGGCTGAGGAGACGGCGAACCGGATCCGCGACTGCATGGCGAGGAAGCGCGCACTGCCCGTGTCGTCGTAGGCCTCGCACTGAGAGCTCGCCCCTGCCGACGCGGCACCCCACGGTGTCGCGTCGTCTTTCAGGGGCAGGGGAACTCATGACCCATCGGTCCCGCATCCTGTCTGCTCTGCGACACGAGCCGCTGGACGGCATCCCGTGGGTGCCGCGGCTGGACCTGTGGTACAACGCGCATCGGTATCGCGGGACGCTGCCCGAGCTGTGGTGCGACGCCTCGCTGATGGACATTGCGGCTGACCTCGGGGTGGGCTATCACGCGGTGGTGCCGAACTTCCTGGACACCGAGGAGCCCGACGAGGCGTGCGACCGGTTGCTGGGGATTGAGCACGTCGCGAACCAGCCGTACCGGGTGCGGTTCCGGCGGACGGAGCGGCTCGTCGAGCGGCGCGGGGATGAGGCGCGGGTGACGTACCGGACGCCCGTCGGTTCGGTGAGCGGCGTGCTGCGGCATGATGAGGCGATGCGGCGGGACGGCATCACCATCATGGCGGTGACCGAGCGCGTCGTGAAGTCGGCCGAGGACCTGGAGGTCATTGGTTCCATCTTCGAGGACCTGGAAGTCGAGGCCGATGAGAGCCGTTACCGCGCGCTCTGCGAAGAGGTGGGGGAGGCAGGGCTGGTCGTCGGCTTCGGCGGCGTCGCCGCGTCGCCGGTGCACCATCTGCTGAAGGAACTCGTGCCCTACGATCAGTTCTACTTCGAGCTGCACGACCATCCGGAACGCATCGCCGAGGTCGCCCGGCGGATGGAGGGCTACTACGAGGCGACGCTGGAGGCGTGCGCGCGAAGCTCGGCGGAGGTCGTGCTCTTCGGGGCGAACTACGACCTGATGCTCACGCCACCGAGCGTGTTTGAGCCGCACATCCTGCCCACCTTGGGGCGTTGGGCG
>VGFB01000742.1 GCA_016869015.1 Armatimonadota bacterium | reverse complement strand
ACGACGGCGACTCGCACGGCAACGACGAACGGCGCGGTGGAGGCCTCACCCCCGGCCCCTCTCCTGAAGGGAGAGGGGAGAACGGCGACGGCTGCCACACCGGGGCCACCACCAGCCTGGCCAGCGGACGAGGGCGTCCGCGCTCCCAGGGAACGGCGACGACGGCCAACGGCTGCAGTCACCAGTTGCCAGCCATAGGAAGGAGGTCCACGCCTCAAGGACGCGCGTTGGGGGCGTGTACGACGGCGGCGTGGACGGCGTCGGGGTCGGCGAGGGCGCTGCGGGCAGCCGCCTTCTCGGCCTCCCGCTTGCTGCGGCCAATGCCGCTGCCAATCACCACCCCCGCAAAGCGGCACTCGGCCCGGAACGAGGGCTCGTGGGCCGGGCCGCCGTTCGACACCGTGCGGTAGGTGGGGAGCTGACGAGTCTGCTCCTGAATCAGCTCCTGCAACGCGGTCTTGGGGTCGGCCGCCGGTCCGGCGTCGAGGGCTTCGTCGATCTCGGCGGCGAAGTGGGTGAGGACGAACTGGCGCGCCGCCGGCAGCCCGCCAGAGAGGTACACGGCGGCGATGAGGGCCTCAACGGCATCCGCGATCAGCGAGGCCCGCTGCCGCCCGCCGCTGTCCTCCTCCCCACGCCCCAGTGCCAGGAACTCCCCGAGCCCGAGCCGCCGGCCAACGCGCGCGAGCGCCGCCTCCTGAGCGAGGGTGCTCTTGAGCCGGGTCAACTCGCCCTCCGACAGCTCGGCGTCGAAGGTGAAGAGGTAATCGGCGAGGACCAGATCGAGCACCGCATCGCCCAGGAACTCCAGGCGCTCGTTGGAGTCCGTGTCGGGCCGCCCGCCCTCCCTCACGTGCGAGGTGTGCCGCAGCGCGAGGGCGATGAGACTCGGGTCGGCGTCTTCGAGCCCAAGCCGCCGGCGCAGCTCGTCGATTCGGTCGAGTTGAGGGGGTTCCGTCATGCGGCCCTGCGCTTCAACGGCCCGCCGCGCCCTCCGTCCTACTCGTAGCGGCGGGCGACCAGAACCGCATTATGGCCGCCGAAGCCGAAGGAGTTGGACATCGCCACCCGCACGTCCGCCAGGAGCGGTTCGTCGCGCACCACGTTCACCTGACAGGCGGGGTCGAGGTTCTGGAGGTTCCGCGAGGGCGGGATGGCGCCGGTGCGGATGGCCATCAGGCACATCGCGAACTCCGTGGCCCCGGTGGCCCCCAGCTGGTGGCCGTGAATGGGCTTGGTCGAGCTGACCGGCGTCACGTCCGCCCGCTCGCCGAAGAGAAGGCGGATGGCGCGGGCCTCGATGTCGTCGCCGGCCAGGGTGCCGGGCGCATGGGCGTTGATGTAGCCCACATCGGCGGGCTCGGCGCCGGCGTCGCCGAGGGCGGCGCGCATCGCGCGCATGGGGCCGAGGCCCTCGGGGTCGGGGTCGGTCATGTGGTGCGCATCCCCGCTCATGCCGTAGCCCGCGACCTCGCCGTAGATCCGGGCGCCGCGGGCGACGGCCGCGTCGGCCGCCTCCAGGATCATCACGGTCGCCCCTTCGCCCATCACGAAGCCGTCGCGGTCGGCGTCGAAGGGGCGGCAGGCGCGCTGCGGGTCGTCGTTGCGTCGGGACAGGGCCCCGGCGCGGCAGAATCCCGCCAGCGCCGACCGGACGATGGCGGCCTCCGAGCCCCCGGCGATCATGGCGTCGGCGGCTCCGCGCCGGATGATCTCGGCCGCGTCGCCCAGCGCGTGGGTGCCGCTGGCGCAGGCGGTCACGACCGCCGTGTTGGGCCCCTTGGCGCCGGTCACCATGGACACCATGCCGGAGGCCATGTTAATGATCATCATGGGAACGAAGAACGGCGAGACCTTCATCGGGCCGCGGGTGAGGATGCGCTCGAACTGCTCCTCCCACGTGCGCATGCCCCCGATTCCGGAGCCGATCAGGACCCCGACCCGCTCGGCGTTCGCCGGGGTGACCTCGAAGCTCGCGTCCTGCAGCGCCAGGTTGGCGGCGACCACGGCAAACTGCGTGCAGCGGTCGCTGCGCTTCGCCTGCTTCCCGTCCATCCACTGCTCGGCGTCGAAGTCCGTGATCTCGGCCGCGATTCGGGTGGGGTACTCCTGCACATCCAGACTGGTGATCGGCCCGACGCCCGAGCGGCCCTCGAGGGCGGCGTCCCATAGCGGTCGCAGCCCGAGACCAAAGGGGGACACGCTCCCAATCCCAGTGACGACGACTTGACGCGCCATGTTGGTCCTCCGCGACCCAAAGGAAACGATCCCCGCCGAACTCGCTCACGACTGAGTCCGACGGGGGTCTCCGGACAAGGGCCGCCAGCGGCGCCGCGCGCAACCCCGGCCGGATGGCCGGCTATTCCTCGCGGTCGCCGAGCTTGCCCTCGATGTAGCGCACGAGATCGCCGACGGTCTTGATCTGCTCGAAGTCCTCTTCGGGGATCTCGATCTCGAACTTCTCCTCGAGCTCCATGACCAACTCCACGATGTCCAGGGAGTCCGCCCGCAGATCGCTCTCGAAGGTGGACAACTCCTTCACCTTCTCCTCCGCCACCGACAGCTCCTGAACGATGATCTCCTTGACCTGCTCGAAAAGCGCCATGTCCGGTCTCCTCCGTTGCTGTGTGCGGAACGCGGTCCGCGCTGGTGTGCTCTCGCCGGGGTGGGGCCCATCGCGGCCGGCTTACATCACCATGCCGCCATCGATGTTGATGACCTGGCCGGTGACGTAGTCGGCGTCAGGGGAGGCCAGGAAGTGAACCACGTTCGCCACGTCCTCCGGCTGGCCGGGGCGTCCGAGCGGGATCAACGTCAGATACTGCTCACGGACCTCCGGCCCCAGGGCCTGCGTCATCTTCGTCTCGATGAAGCCGGGGGCCACGGCGTTGCAGGTGATGTTGCGGCCGGCCAGCTCCTTCGCCGTCGTCTTCGTCAGGGCGATGATGCCGCCCTTCGCAGCGGAGTAGTTGGCCTGGCCCGGGCTGCCCATGACCCCAACGACCGAGGCGATGTTGATGATGCGGCCGTACCGCTGCTTCATCATGGGCCGCGTCACCGCCTTCGTGCAGCAGAACGCGCCGCGCAGGTGCACGGCGATGACGAGGTCCCACTGCTCCTCGCTCATGCGCAGCAGAAGGGAATCGCGGGTAATGCCCGCGTTGTTGACCATGATATCGACACTGCCGAACCGCTGCAGCGCCGCGGCCACCATGGCCTCCATCGCAGGAAGGTCGGCCACGCTCCCGACGTTGACCAGCGCCTGCGCCCCCAGCGATTCGACTTCCGCCGCCACCGCCTGCGCCGCCGGCTCATCCAGGTCGTTCACCACGACCCTCGCCCCCGAGGCGGCCAGCCGCCGCGCGATCGCGCCCCCGATGCCTCCGCCGGCTCC
>VGFB01000741.1 GCA_016869015.1 Armatimonadota bacterium | reverse complement strand
CTTCACCCCGCCATCGGCGATCACCGGGATGCCATGCTCTCGCGCGGCGATCACGGAGTCGACGATCGCGGTGATCTGGGGGACGCCGGCCCCGGTCACGATACGGGTGGTGCAGATCGAGCCCGGGCCGATGCCCACCTTGATCGCGTCGACCCCCGCCTTGATCACGTCCTCCGCCGCCTCGGTCGTGCCGACGTTCCCGCCGATCAGGGAGATGTCCGGGTACGCCTCCCGCAGGCGCTCCAGGGACTTCAGCACGCCCTCGCTGTGCGCGTGGGAGGTGTCCATGAAGAGGGCGTCGGCGCCCTTCTCGATGAGAGCCGCGGCGCGCTCGATTGTCTCGTCGCCGGAGCCGACCGCCGCGCCGACGCGTAGACGCCCCAGGTCGTCCTTGCAGGCCATGGGGTACTTGGCGATCTTCTCGATGTCCTTGATGGTGATGAGGCCGCGCAGGGTGAGGTCCTCATCAACGACGGGGAGCTTCTCGATGCGGTGCTGGTGCAGGATCTCGGCCGCTTGATCGAGGGTCGTGCCGACGGGCGCCGTGATCAGGTTGGCCGACGTCATCACCTCGCTGACCTTCCGGTCGTACCGCGTCTCGAAGCGCAGGTCGCGGTTCGTGAGAATGCCGATGAGCTTCCCCTCGCGCGTGATCGGCAGCCCGCTGATGCGGTAGTGGCGCATCAGATCGAGGGCCTCGCTCACGGTGGCATCGGGGGGCAGCGTCACCGGATCGATGATCATGCCGCTCTCCGACCGCTTCACCCGGTCGACTTCGGCCGCCTGGTCTTCGATCGGCATGTTCCGGTGGATGACGCCCATGCCGCCTTCGCGCGCGAGGGCGATGGCGAGCTCTGACTCGGTGACCAGGTCCATCGGTGCGCTGAGCAGCGGGATGTTCAGGCGGATCTTCTGCGTGAGCGGGGCGCTGATGTCGGCGTCGCGGGGTAGCACGTTCGATCGGCGCGGAACCAACAGGACATCGTCGAAGGAGAGCCCCTCCTTGCCGAAACGATCGCTCATGTGCCTGACCTCCTCGCGGGATATCCCCGGTATACGTTCTACGTGGGAAAAGGGTCCGTCCGCGTGATGCGGATGGCGGACCGCAGGTCGACGGGCGCAAGCTCGGGGTCACAGACCCAGCGCCAAACACTGGGCCGGTCCAGCAGAGCCTGGAAGATCGGCCGCCCCGTCTCCAACCCCAGCTCGGGCGCATCCAGCGGCTCCGCGTGCCCGAGCTCCGCCGGCAGGTGGGCGTAGCGGAGGTTCGCCGCGAGACCGGGCCCGTCGGGCGTCGCTTTCACGTAGCCGGCCGGGCCGCGAGCCGCCAGGACCGGCGCATAGTCGGACTCGAAGTCCGCCGCGATCCAGTTGCACACCACCAGCGGCGCGGCGCCCGTGTTCACCGTCCAGTGTCCGTAGTTCGGCGGCAACAGAGCCTTCTGACCGGCCTTCGCCCGCAGCACGATGAACTCCTCGACCTGTCCCTCGCCCGGAGGTGAGAGAGGGTCGTCGACCCTCTGCAGCAAGAACAACGCCGCGCCGTGGAGGACCTCGTAGACCTCCGGCCACGCTGCAGACCGGCCGGACAGGAGCGGGTGGTAGTGCCCCACAGTCCGCAGATACTCCTCGCCGACGCGGCCCGGGGGCAGGACGGTCAGGTCGTACCGCCAGTGGTACACGCCCCGGTCATCGGCTGCCGAGAAGTGCGTTACGCCGTTGTACATCCAGTACGCTGGATCGGGACCGTCGGCCTGCGGGTCCGCCAGCGCCGGCCGCAGCTCCGCCAACGACCGGGCGATCCGGCGCCCGGGCTGAAGGCCCCCCGCCAGGCGGAGGGGCAGTGCGGGGTCGGCATCGTCCAGGCTCAGTGGCAGCCCGGAGGTCGGCTCGAGGTCGATCATGTCGGCAAGCCCTTCCCCTCAGCGGCCTGCATCCCGAGCGCTGCAGCCCCCAGCACGCCTGCGTGGTACCCTAGCTCGGCCGGCGCCAGCCGAGTTCGAGCCGCCGCCGGTACCACCTGCCGGCTGAACGCCTCTCGCAGCGGTGTCCACCACACCTCGCCGGCCAGAGGCACGCCGCCGCCTGGCACCACGATGTCCGGATCCAGCAGGCTCACCGCATTGGCGATCGCCAGGCCGAGGTGCCCGGCCGCCTGCTCGACGATGGCTCGGCACACGACATCGCCCTGCTCCGCCGCCGCCATCGTCTCCCGGCCCGTGAGACTCAGGCCGGCCTCGCTCGCCATGCGTTCGAGGGCGCTGCCCGCCGCGAAGGCCTCCAGGCAGCCCCGCTTGCCGCAGTTGCACACCGGGCCCTCGGGGTCCAGCACGACGTGGCCGATCTCTCCGGCGCTGCTGGTCGCGCCCCGATGCACGGTGCCCTCGATGACGATGGCGCCGCCAATGCCCGTGCCCACGTTCACGTAGAGCACCACCCGATGGCGGCGACCCGCGCCGAACAGCGCCTCGGCCAGCCCCCCGGCGTTGGCATCGTTGTCCAGCAGCGCAGGAATGCGCAGTTCGGACGCGAAGAACTCCGCCAGCGGCACATCTACCCAGCCGGGCGAGTGGAATGAGCCGCGTGTGCGCTGGCCCGCGTAGTCCACCGGCCCGCCGAAACCCAGGCCCAGGCCGGCCACCCGCCGACCTTGCGTCCGCAGCGCGGAAGCGGCGGACCGGGCCATCGCGAGCAGAACCGGCAGCGCGCTCTCCGCCCCACGGGGCGCGGAACGCTCCTCGGTCAGCAACAGGCACCCGTCGGCATCAGCGGCGCCCACCGTCAGTCGGGTGTTGCCGATGTCCAGGCCGATGAAGGCAGCGCTGGTCCCAGCCAGGGTCTTGTCCACGGGCTGTAGCTATTCGCCCCGTTCCCGATGGAACCTGCTGGGGGACGGGTAGCCGGGCACCGACGACAGGAGGCAGAGACAAGAGCGATGATCCACCGCATCTGGCTGATGTGTCACGTGTGCAAGTGCGAGTTCTTTGTCGACTTCGTGCGGCTGCAACAGCAGCCTCAGCGCTCATGCCCGAACTGCTCGCAGCTCTTCGATATCCGCGGCATGGGGCTCCTCACGCAGGCGTTGGAGCAGCTGAACCAGGCGGCGGGGACGGTGAAGTTCCGGTTGGAGGGCGATCAGCGGATGCTCGAGATCGCCCGGGTGGTGCGAGCCGCCCAGGCGATGGTCGTCCCGCGACAGAGCGAGTGACCCGCACCGGTCGGCCCCCCGCCCCGACGCGGTTGTAGGAGCGGCTTCAGCCGCGACGCCTTGCCATCGTAGGTCGGAGCGCTGCTCCGACGCCGTCTGCCGGCGTGGCGCGGGCTTCCAGTCCGCGGTCGTCGGCCGTCCGCCGTCTGTCGTCGTAGGTCGGAGCGCTGCTCCGACACCGTCTGC
>VGFB01000740.1 GCA_016869015.1 Armatimonadota bacterium | reverse complement strand
CTACTTCCAGCCAACGGCGTTGTTGCAGCACGGCCCGGTCCGGATCTCGTCCTGCCAGTCACCCATGATCGTGTTCGCGCTGTTCCACTTCGCGTGCCCATCGACGAACACCATGTTGGCGCCGCCATTGTGGCGCGCGTCCTCAGGGGTCCTGGGGTTGCAGCCGGACCCGCAGCCACCGCCGGAGTAGGCGATCTTGTGGTTTGCGGAGCACCCGTCGTCATGGTGGTTCGAGTCGGCGGCGATCAGGGTGTTCGCAGGCCAACGGTACTGCGCGAGTCGGAAGCCGACCTCCTCGTACGGAGCTCCGTTGTTGCAGTTCGCCCACCGGGCCATCCCGTAGCTCAAGTCCACGCCGTTCCAGTTCACGCCGGCGTTGAACGGGGCGTTCGGGCGGGGCCAGCCGCCGTCCGCGTTGTCGGACGGGCAGGCGAACATCTGTTGGTTCTTGACGTAGGGGTAGATCGCCGCATACCAACGGGTCGTGGTGGAGTTGTTGGGTCCGCCGCACTGCCAGTAAGGGGTGCAGGGGAACTTCTCGTCGTAGTCCTGCACATACATGAGGACTCCGAGCCCGATCTGCTTCTGGTTCGAGAGGCAGCTGGTCTGCCTCGCTTTCTCGCGCGCCCTCGCGAAGACGGGGAACAGGATCGCCGCAAGGATGGCGATGATCGCGATGACCACCAGCAACTCGATCAGAGTGAAGCCCCGTCGTCCAGCGTGTCCTGTCATCTGGGCTGCTCCTTTCCGGATGTCCGAGCCGGGGCTCGGCTACTTGCCGCCCTTCATGCCTCCCGGAGGCCCGCCCGCTGCAGGCTGTCCGGTCGCGGGGCTTCCCCCTGCGCCCTGCGGCCTATAGCCTGCGGCGGCCGCCTCTTCAGGGGTCTTGGGCTGCATCGTGCCCGCGTCCTTCGTCTCGCCTCCTTTCTTGGCGGTCTTGCCCATCGTGAACCACCAGATGCCTGCAACGACGATCGCCAGGATGACCAAGGCGACGATCACCATGGCCGGCGACACGCTCTGCTTCACGGGCTCTCCCTCCTTGTGCTGAGGTGATGTCTCCCCCTTGCCGGGGCTGTCTGTGATCCCTGTCACGCATGTTTTCGCCATCCGGCGCTCCACACCTTCTTCCGCAGACTGCCGTGCGTTGACACTCGCCCTTGCTGTGCTATAATCGAGACCCGGCGAGGCTGTGCTACCTCAAGCCCGCGCGCGCGCGGGTGATTGGGAGCGGAAGGCCGATGGCCCCCGCCAGTCAAGCGAACTCCGGCAATGCTCCACAGCCCCCTCCTGAGAGCCCACGGCTCGAGTTCCGCGACATCATCCGCACGATCCAGAAGCGCCGTTGGCTGATCGCCATCGTCGCCCTGGTCGTCGTGCTGGCCGGGGGCATCTTCGGGACGATGGCGCCCAAGCGGTACGCCGCCACCGCCATGGTCCTCATTCACACGTCCCCGCCCGGCGGGAGCACGCTGAACAGCGACAACCGTCCGGCCCAGCCCGAGCCGCAAGTCTCGGTGGCGACGCAAGCACAGCTCGTGGCGACCCTGCAGAACGCGCAGAAGACGGCCGAGCTGCTGAAGCAGCGGCCTGGAGGCGGACTGGCCGTGTCTCCGGCCGTCCTTGTCCGGCGGACGGAGGTGCAGGTTCAGGAGCCGGACATGCTGCTGATCACGGTGACACTGCCGGACCGGGAGGCAGTGACGCCGGCGGCGAACACGCTGGCGGAGGTGTATGTGGCTGCGGCGCGCGAGCGGAGCCGGGGGATCTACAGCGAGGCCGGCGACGTGCTCCAGGAGCAGATGGACGGTGCCCAGGAGCGGCTGAACGCGTTGCACCAGCAGCGGTTGGAGCTGCTGGAGCGGGGGGGCGCGGCCGACATCGCCCTGGAGGTGAAGGGCGCTCAGGAGTTGCTGGCGGAGGTGCGGGCCAACCGAGACACGGCCTACCAACGGCTGCAGAACGTCCGCCGGTCGCTCGGGCCGCTGCGCCGCGCGGCCGCCCAGGAGTCGCCGGTCGAGACGCTGCCGGCGCGGCGCGCGAACCCGCAGTGGGAGACCATGCAGGAATCGCTGGAGGAGAAGCGCCGCCAGCTCGAGGCCGCGCGGGCGCGGTACACCGAGGCGCACCCCCTGGTGCAGAACGCGCGGGAGGAGTACGAAGCCCTGAGCGCCTCGGCGGCCCGCATCCCGCCGCAGCTCTCCGAGCAGGAGTACGCGCACAACCCGCGCTACGATGATGCGCAGACCGCGCTCCGGGCCGCCGAGGCGGAGGAGGCGGGCCTGACGGCCGAGGTGGCCGCCCTCGACCGCTCGCTGCAGGATCTGCAGCGGGACACGAAGACGCTGCCGAGCCTCCAGGTTGAGGACAACAAGCTGCAGCAGCAGATTGCGGCTGCCGAGGAGGGCTACCGGCAGCTGGTGACCACGCTCCAGGACCACCTGTTGCGACAGGCGAACCGCACCGGGGTGGCGGAGGTGGTGGACCAAGCGGTGGGGCCGATGCCGGTGACTGCGCCGCTGATCCGCACGCTGGTGTACTCGCTGATCCTCGGGCTGTTCTGTGGCATCGCTCTGGCGCTTCTGCTGGAGACGCTCGACAACACGATCCGCTCGCCGGAGGATGTCACGCGGCAGACCGGGCTGTCGCTACTGGGGGCGATCCCGCTCCTGGAAGACACCAGCCCTCAGGTCATCACCCTGAGCGCGCCGCAGAGCCCGGCCTCCGAGGCCTACCGCACGCTGCGCTCCAACATTGCCTTTGCCTTGACCGACCTGCCGGCCCGCTCCTTCCTCGTGGCGGCCGCACTGGGCAGCGAAGGGCGCAGTTCGGTTGCCGCCAACCTGGCCGTCGTCACGGCCCATGCCGGACAGGCCGTGGTCCTCGTCGACACCGATCTACGCAAGCCCGTGCTGGCCGACCTGTTCGGGCTCAATCCCGGCCTGGGGCTCACGAACCTGCTGGTCGGCGACGCCCGCCTGGACGAGGTGCTGCAGGACACGGGCATCCCGGGTCTGTACCTGCTGGCGTCGGGGCCGCTGCCGCCCAACCCTGCCGAGCTGCTCGATTCCGCCCGCATGACGCAGGTGATCGCCGAGCTCCACACGCGCGCGGATGTTGTCGTGTTCGACTCGCCGCCGGCTCTGCTCCTCGCCGACGCCGCCATCCTCTCCTCCAAGGTGGACCGCGTCCTGCTGACCGCCGAGTCCGGACGGGTGAGCGTGGATGCGGTGCGCGAGGTGCTGCGGCTGATGTACCACGCGCGGGCCAGCGTGCTGGGGATCGTGCTGAACCGCTATCGGATGCCGACCGCGGGGTTCTACCAGCACTACTACGAGGAGCCGCCGAACCGGCCGCGACCGGCAGCGCCCTCGCCGGAGGAAGCCCCTCCGGCCGCC
>VGFB01000739.1 GCA_016869015.1 Armatimonadota bacterium | reverse complement strand
TGAGCGGTACCTGGGCGTCGTGTTCTTCCGGCTGCGGTATTCCGAGGTCTGGAACACCCGACCCTACGCCGACGAGGACGAGGAGATGGCTGAGGACTGGGGAGACCTCGAGCAGGCGACCACGGCCCCTCACGCCCAGGAAGTCCTCCTGGACGGGGAGGCCGGCCGGTTCCACGCGGCCGATCTCGAGCAGCTGGGCAAGCTGAGCCGCAAAGCTCTGCGCAAAGCCGACGCCGGCCTGCGGGCCTTGGGGCTGGAGGCGGTCGGCGACGTCTGGTGCGAGCGCTTCGACAGCGTGATCGTCCGGGGCTACGGTGCGCCCGGCAGCCTCTGGTGGGGCGTCCACATGCAGGCCATCGATGGGCAGGCCTACACCGAGCTTGTCACCCGCTTCGCCGACGGGTCGTGGCTCACCACCACGAACAACTGGGACGCCGCGAGCTTCCCCGAGCAGGCGCTCTATGCGCGCGTGTACGGCGAGGCCGACGTCGCGCGGCTCCACGCCAAGCACCTCGACGGAATCGCGCGCGTGACCGCCCGCCGGCAGACCGAGCCCGAACCGATCGAGCCGACGCAGCTGGGCCTGGCCCGGGCCATCGACGACTACCTCCGCCGGCGGGGCGATGAGTTCGGGGTGGCTACCTACACGCTGGAGTGAGCGGCGCTTCCGTCGCCGGCCGGGGAGGGGCGCCGCGGCGAGGGAGCGAACTGGGCCCGCGTCATGGACCCCGCGGACGCCCCCACCTTGCCCGAGCCCTCTCGCGGGAGCCCCCGCGCCCTCCTCCTGGGGCTTATCATCGCCGCTGCCTTCAGCGTCGCGGGCTCGTTCTCGGTGTTGCTGCGCTACGAGATCATCGGCACCGGCTACCTTCCCCGCGGCGCCGTGACGGTGCTCCTGGCGCTGGTGTCGATCACGTGGCTGATGCGGCGACTGGCCCGGAAGACGGGCCTGCGGCGGAAGGAGACGCTGCTGATCTTCGGGATGCTGATGGCGATGGGTGCCGTGCCGGGCCAGGAATTCAGCCAGCACGTCTATCTCAACCAGATCGGCATCGTCTACTACGCCACCCCCGACATCGCGAAGCCGAGCCTGTACCTCGATGACCTGAACCCCCACCTGGTGCCCTCGAAGGACCGTGATGACCCGGTCGTCCGCTACGCCTTCGAGGGTGTGCCGCCCGGCGCGAGCATCCCGTGGGGCAAGTGGATCGTCCCCCTGTTGGTGTGGACCCCGTTCTGGTTTGCCCTCTACTGGGTGATCCTCTGCTTCGCGGGGGTCATGGCGCATCGCTGGGAGGACCAGGAGAAGGTGCTCTTCCCCCTCACGGCGGTGCCCGCGGAGCTCGTAGCGCGCGACGAGCACCGGGTCGCGGCACCGTTCCGCAACCGGATGCTATGGGTCTGCTTCACCGGCGCGACGGGGATCTACATCCTGAAGGGACTGCACACCTACTACCCGGGCCTCCCCGACATCAACCTGCAGCGGGTGGGGGGCGTGATCTTCGGCGAGGGGCCGGCGCGCGTCTTCAACAACCTCCCTCTGCACGTCTACCCCGAGATGATCGGGATCTCCTACCTCCTCTCGGCGGAGGTCGGCTTCAGCCTCTGGTTCAGCTACTGGCTACGCCTGCTGGAGACCTTCGGGCGCGAAGCGGTCGGGCTGCAAACCAACCACTGGGACTTCTTCGCATACCAGACGGTCGGCGGCTATGCGGTGTTGGGGCTGGCGCTCCTGTGGTCCGCCAGGAGGTACCTCGCGAGCGCCTTCGGCGGAGGGTTTCGCGGGCTCCTCGGACGCGGGACGGCCGAGGACCCGCTGCACATCCTGGCGGCGCCGGGGCTGGTCGGCGGAATGGTGTTCCTCTGGTGGTGGTGCGCGAAGGTGGGCCTATCGCTCACCTGGGCGGTGGTGATGTACTTGAGCTTCCTGGTGGTGAGCCTGGTGGTGGCGCGGGTGATCTGCGAGGCCGGGATGTTCATCTATTCCAGTCCGTTCCGCTTGAACGAGGTGATCTTCGACCTCGCGGGCGTGAAGCAGATCGGCGCGCGGAACGTGGCGCTGATGACGATGGCCAGTTGGGCGCAGATCCGCAGCACCGCCACCGTGAACCTCACCGCGGTTCTGCAGGGGTTCAAGCTCGGCTCGCTCGCCGACATTGACCGCCGCCGGATGTTCTGGGCGATGTACGGCGCCATCGTGGTCGCGATCCTCTGCTCCCACGTGTCGTCGATCTACACGATCTACACCTGGAGCGTGCCGAAGCTGGGCTGGTGGCCGCAGGGGTCGTCGCTGGGGGCGACCAACACGCTCGCGCGGAAGCTGCAAAGCCCGATCGAGATGTCGCTGGGCAACTGGGCCGCCATCGGTGTCGGCGGGGCGACGACCTTGCTGTTGGTGGCGATGCGGCAGCGGTTTCTGTGGTGGCCGTGGCACCCCTTGGGGTTCGTGGCCTGGCTCGGCTGGCCGATCGATCGCTACTGGCTATCGATCTTCATCGGGTGGTTGTGGAAGGTAGCGGTGATCCGCCTGGCGGGCTACAAGTCCTTCAGCGCCTACCGACCGATGGCCTTCGGACTGATCCTGGGCATCTGCTTCATCCTGACCGTCTGGCTGGCCGTGCACATGGTCGTGCCCGGCCCGCCGGTGCTCATCGAGTGACGGCGAGGTGTAGGGCTCCCGGGCGCTTCGCGTACGGGTGGCGCCTTGATTGTGTGTCAGGGCCGGGAACCTGAACGAATTCCCCGCAAGGCGAGAAGGTGGTGGAGGGCGTGGCGGGGAACCGCCTAGGTGTGGCGCTCAACTCAAGATTGGCATCCGTTGACCCGATGTGATCAGGTGAAGGGAAGGCGCTCCCATGCCAGGCCGGATGACGCGCGACGATCTGGTCACGGTACTGCTGAACAGGTACCCCACGAGAGAGGAACTGGAGCGGTTGCCCCTCGGCCGCCACCACCTGGAGTTGGACGCGAGGGTGTGGACGAAGGCGAGCCGGCCCATCGACTTGGCAGAGCCGGATGCCCTCCTGACGCGCTCCGATGATCTTGGTGAGCAGGAGGAGAACAGGAAGCAGATACTGGAGAAACTGGAGGCGGATGGGCTCATTGCCAAGACCGAGAAGTTGGGGGAGGTCTACCGGCACCATATGCTGAGCCTGATGAAGGGCGTCCGGGCGATCGTGACCGGCGACCTGGGCTCGATCTGCGAGGCGGGGTTTGACCCGTACGAAACCCGCCCGTCCAAGGAACTGGACGTGCTGCCGCTGACGTGCGCCCCCTTCGCCAACCTCGGCCGGTCCCACGCGCACGCCGCGGAGCGCCTGCTGCTTACGGCCCTCTACCATGACGTCGGCAAGGCCGTGCATCGCGATGCTCACGGTCGCCTTGGCTGGCACATGCTCCAGG
>VGFB01000738.1 GCA_016869015.1 Armatimonadota bacterium | reverse complement strand
CACCCTCGACCCGGCCGACTTCGACGCGATCAGGCAGGGCCAACCGGTCGACGTTCCGTTCTGTCGGCTCTCTGAGACGGGTCGGGCGGCCTTCATGCAGTGTGAGGCGGAACTCCGCGACATGCACGCCCAAGGCCGCCACACGGGCCCCCTGCCGCAGATCGAGTGGGGGCAGCCCTGGAAGGTGTTCGTCCGGCTCTCGATGCAACCCGGCGGTGCCCTGCAGGCGGTGTGCGTGGGCGTGACCATCGATGGAGCGATCACTGCGTTCTGACCATTCCGAAAAGCCCCCGCCACCTCGCGCCCTCGAGAGGCATGCCGATGGCTCTCGGTGGGCGCGCGGCTTCACGCTCATCGAGCTCCTTGTCGTCATTGCGATCATGGCGATTCTGGCCTCAATCCTGCTGCCGGTCTTCTCCCGTGCTCGCGCCTCCGCCCGCAAGGCGAAGTGCCTCTCCAACGAACGGCAGTTGGGCCTCGCCTTCGCCATGTACGGCGACGACTACGACGACTGCCTCCCCCTTACCTGGTCGCCGTCGGGCCCGCCGGGCCTGTTCAGCAATCGGTACGGCTATGGGCAGCTGGAGTTCACCTGGTACGATGCGCTCCTGCCGTACATCCGCAACGAGGGCGTGTACAGCTGCCCCGACCAAGCTCGCCCGCCGGGGTACTCCGCGAGCTCGCGCTGCCACGCGCTGGCCCTCTGCGCTGTCTCTGACCCCAGCCGCAAGATCCTCCTCCTCGACGGGTCCGACATCCAGGGCGCCTTTCACTACTCACTGCTGGATCCCCACTGGACCGTGATCGGCGTCCGCCACACCGGCGGCCTCAACTGCCTGTTCCTCGATGGCCATGCGAAGTGGGCGCGGGCCGAGCACGTCGCCGACGTCTCCACGTTCTGGGACCCCTACGCTGAGCCTTGACAGTCGCCGCGCGGCCCGGCCCCGCCCCGCTGCCCCAAGGCGATTCCCCTTGCCGCACCAGACTGCTCGGGCCTATACTCCCGCATGGGGGTGTCCCATGCTCCGTCTCGTGTGCCTGCTCTGTTTGCTCCGGCCAACTGCATACGTGGGTGTCGCGCAGCCCGCCGCGCCGGTCCTGGTCGACCCCGGCTTCGAGAGAGAGCTTGCGGCGGCCCAACAGGACGGCTGGGCGGGCCTGAAGGGCTCCGAGCGGCTGCGGCTGGAGGAGGCCGGACGAAGGACCGGGACGCACGGACTGACCATCGAGCCCGCCGGCGAGGAGTGCTTCTGCCGCCAGGAGCTGGCCGACCCCGGGCGGCGTCCCCTCGTGCTGACGGGGTGGTTCCGAGCGACAGGGGTGGAGATCGACCCGCAGGCCGATCCGGAGCAGTACGCGCGGTTCTACGTCCACGTGCACTACCGCGACCGACCGTACAGCGACGTGAGCCACTTCTACGTCGATGTCCCACCGGGGACTTACGATTGGCGGCGACTGGCGGTGCAGATCCGGCCCCGCGGCGACCTCGTGCCGGAGAAGCTGTGGGTGACGCTCGCGGCACGCTTCCCCACGGGGGTCCTCCACGCGGACGATCTCAGCCTGGAGCGGACGCGGCCCGTCCCTGGAGCCGACGCGGGGACCTGGGAGCGCGCGGGAGAGGCGATGCTCATCAGCGATCTGAGCGTCTGCACGCCCAAGGACGCGCTCTCGCCGAGACGCGAGCGGGGGCGGTGGAAGGTGCTGGACTACGCGACGGCGGCCTTCCAGGGTCGGTGCCTCTCGGCGCTCCCGGACACCGCGGCTCCCCCGGTCACACTGCCGTTGGAGGCCGCGGGCTGGCACGCGGTCTACCTCGGCCTGGCGGGTCATCCGGAGGGCGGAAACGCCATCCGGGCCAGGGTGACCGGTGATGCAGCCTACCAGATGCGCGCGCACGCCGGCGGGCAGATCCAGGAGGTCTTCCTCAAGTGCGCGGACCTGACGGGGCGGAGCCTGCACGTTGCGCAGCAGTCGGCCGGCTACCCGCTCGCGGCGACCCTCATGTACGTGCGGCTTGTGCCCCTGACGGAGGGCGAGGCGCAGACGGTAGCGGCCGATGCCGAACAGCGTGACACGAAGCGCCTCATTGCTACCATCGACGGGTTCAGCTTCCTGTACGAACGCAATCCGACCACCGAAGAGGAGCTGCGCGAGGAGTTCGAGCACTATCGGGGCACCGACTTCGGCACCCTCTGGTGGTGCATCGGCGGGGCGGACGAGGTGAACTACGCCTCGGCGCTGGGGACGGTCTGCGGGCGAGGGCAGACGACCTTCCCCCGCGAGGGCGATGTCTACTACACGCACTCGGTCGAGACGCTCATCCGGAAGGGCATCGACCTCACGCGCGTCGCGGTCGATGCAGCCCACTCGGTGGGGGCGAGGATCCACCTGGGCTTGCGCCCCGCGGCGTGGACGGCGCCGCCGCCCTACGAGGAGTTCTTTGTCTCCGACTTCTACGACGCTCATCCGGAGTGGCGGTGCGTGGATCGGGACGGCACGCCCGTGTACCGGATGAGCTTCGCAGCGCCCGAGGTGAGGCGACAGCTGCTGGGCATCTTCCGCGAGGTCCTCGCGGCGAGGCCGGACGGGCTGAACGTCCTGTACAACCGGGGCATGCCGCTGATCCTGTGGGAGGAGCCGTTCCGCCGGCTGTTCCACGAGCGCCATGGCGCGGACGCGCGGGAGGTGCCCGAGGACGACCCGCGCCTCCAGGAGCTGCGCGCGGAGATCATGACCGGTTTCATGCGGGACCTCCGCCGCCTGCTGGACGAGACGGCGGCTGAGCAGGGAGGGCCGCGACTCGCACTCTCGGCGATGGTCCTGGAGACGGAGGAGGACAACCGCAAGTTCGGCCTGGATGTGGAGCGCTGGGTGCGGGAGGGCCTCGTGGACTCGTTGGGCGTCTACCGAGGCTCCTCCCATGCCTCGGGGAAGCCGGTCGACATGCCCTTCTTCCGCCGGATCACCGAGGGCACGGAGGTGACCGTGCACCCGTGCATGGTGGCCTGGGCGCTGCCCAAGACCCCGGACGTGCTGCGCAGCGCAGTGGGCTTCTACGACGAGGGCGCGGACGGAATCCTGTTCTGGGACCCGAGCGGCTTGTGCCGGGACGGGGCGCTCTGGCCTCTGGTCAGCCGCCTGGGGCACGTGGAGGAGACGCGCCTGCGCGCGGAACTGGGCGAGCCCACGCCGGTCACCCTGGGGCTCACGAAGCTGGGGGACCACGTGTACGGCCGGTGGACGCCGATGGCCGGGTTCTGACGGCCACGGAAGGCTCGAGGGCGGCGCCCAGTGAATACCGCGTCCGCCGGACATCGCGGACGTCATCGCTTGCAGAGGTGCTTCCATGCCTGTGAAGTTCACGAAGGTGCTGATTGCCGACGAGCGGTATGAGGCGGCGGGTG
>VGFB01000737.1 GCA_016869015.1 Armatimonadota bacterium | reverse complement strand
AATCGTAGGCCCGCAAGCAGGAGAACGGGCGCCATGCGGCGAAGCGCGGCGTATTCTGCGTTACAAGGGGGCCGTCATGAGCAGGAGGACAGGTTTCACACTCATCGAGTTGTTGGTGGTCATCGCGATCATCGCCATCCTGGCGGCGATCCTCTTCCCTGTTTTCGCCAGGGCCCGGGAGAAGGCCCGGCAAGCGAGCTGCCAGTCGAACCTGAAGCAGGTTGCACTGGCCCACCTCATGTACGCGCAGGACTTCGATGAGGTAGGCACACCGAGGGATGTCTGGCCGGGCAACGCGGGAACGGTGCGGTACGCCTGGACCGGATTGCTTGACCCCTACATCAAGAACACGCAGCTCTTCGTATGCCCGTCGCAGAGGGCCTCCCGCACCTGCGGGACCCCCGCATGGATCGGCGCCGGAACGAGCTACGGCTACAACTTCTGCTTCAACCGGTCTGCCATGTCCACCCTTCTCAGTCCGGCGGAGCATTTCCTGCAATTGGACTGGCGCGCCATCGGCATCAAGTGGAACTCGACCGGCTGCGCCTGTTCGGCCAACTGCCCGTGGAATGCGCGCTGGCGGGAGGGCGTGGACACGCCGCCCCACAACGACGGCCTGAACGCCTCGTACGCCGACGGCCACGTGAAGTACCAGACCATCGCCTACGTCAACGACGTCTTCAACCGCCGCGTCAAGCCGTTCAACAACCAGTAGGCGCGGCTGCGCCGAAGGTCGTCCACCAACGCCCCCGGCTGAGAGCGGCCGGGGGCGTTGGTGTGTCAGGGCATCGCGGCTGAAGCCGCTCCTACAACGGCTTTCGGGCGCGCTGCCACTCGAAGATGGAGGGGACGGCGGGCTCGGGTCGCGGAGCGTCTCCGGTGAGGGGGAGAGCCTCGTTGCCCTCCTCGCGGGCGAGGTCGGGGACTCCCTGGTAGAGCTCGCCGCAGCCGCCGTAGAGGCGGTTCCGCGCGAGCTCCACGCCGAGGCAGTCGGCGGTGTCCAGCGTGAGGGCCGGGTGGACGGCGCTCTTCACCACGAACACGTTGCCCAGGAGAAGGTGGTCGAAGCTGAAGGTCTTCGCGAAGACGGCGGGGCCTGAATCGACGATGAAGCGGTTGTAGAGGATCAGCCAGTTCTCGTTCATCCCGCCCATCCACAGGCCGGTCTTCGGCGAGCTCAGATCGCAGTTGTAGACCACGTTGCGCGGGCCGTTGGGTCCGTGGGCGGTGTCCTCCGGCGGCGAGGCCCAGGCGCCGTAGCCGTACCCCCCGTTGCCGTACCGCGATTCGACGACGCACTGCTCGAAGAGGTTCTCGTTCGTCCAGCCGGAGTGCCACTGGGCGTCGCTGTCGTGGAAGACGCCGCGCCGGATCACGCAGCCCGAGGCGGCCCACTGCACGCAGGGCGCGTGGCGCATCGCGAAGGTCTCGATCCCGTCCATCAGGCAGTCGCTCGCGAACTCCCACCCCACGTAGGCCGTCCCCCCGCCGCCCTTGAACCACGCGTCGTTGAAGACGCAATCGCGGATCTCGCACCACTTCGCGTCGAGGGCGTACACCGGCCAGCGACCGCACTTGTCGACCCGCACATCCCGCGCCCAGCACTCCCAGGCGCCTGAGAAGACCACGCCGCTGATCCACAGGTTCTGCGTCTGCTCGATGCGGAGGCTCTCGATCCCGCAGCGGCGGATCGGGCCGACCTCCTGCACGTAGGAGCCGTCGATGACCGGGAACTCGATCCGCAACGGCTGGTTGACGAACACCCGGTTGCCCTCGATCCGCTCGATGACCAGGCGCGCCTGCCGGTAGGCGCCCCATGGGCAGGCGTTGCGGGTGAGGGTCTTCCAGCGCTCGGTGGCCGGCCCGTCGAGGAAGAGGCGATCCCCCGGCGCGAGGCCTTCGACGCTCTCGAGGGCGAGGCTGAGGTCGCCGCGCTTCCCGTCCTCGGCGAGCTTGAGCTTCGGGCCGCTGGGGCCGCGTCCGCAGAACTGAATGGCGGCGATGCCGCGCGACTGCGGCGGCACCGGGTCGCGGTTCTGGGAGTCCACAACGACCGGGAGCGAGGCGGTCAAGTCGCCGCCCTCATACCGCGCAACGGCGGTGAGCGTGTGGGGCCCGTCGGCGACCTTGCCCGCCAGGGCCGAACCGGAGAGGCGGATCTGGAAGGTGTTGCCCCAGTGCGGGCCGCGATCGGCGGAGACGATCTCGGTCCCGTCCACCTCGACCCGATAACCCTCGAGTCCCTCCGGACGCACGTGCACCTCGAGGGGTGTGCTCGGGCCGACCGTTGCGTTCGCCGCGGGCGTGTAGAAGCCGATGCCGTCCGGCGGCAGGGCGTAGCGGAAGATCAGATGCGTCTTGTCCGGGCCGGCGCCACGGATCACCACGCCATCCGCCCAGATGCTGGAGGGGCGATCGAGGTGGTACGTGCCCTCGCTCAACAGCACGGCACCGCCGCCCTGCGCGCCCACTGAGGCGCAGGCTTCCTGCAGCGCCGCCGCGTCATCCAGGTCGTCGTTCGGTCGGCCGCCGAAGTCCTCCAGGCGAGCTTTCACAGGCACGTCGGGAATGCCGCCGGGTACGCCGGCCTGCGTCCAGTCCGGGTACACGACACCATCCGGGCCGGGGAAGTCGGCGGGTGTCAGTTTGTCCACATCCGTCGCCCGGAGCTTGTAGGACGGTGGCCAGAGGTAATCGGCCTTCGTTCCAGTGAGCGAGACGAGCTCGAAGTCATCGAGGTGGCACGTCACGGTTGCGTGGCTGTAGCTGTGTACAAGTATGTCAAGGGACCGCGCCTTCTCAGGGGTGTAGATGCGCAGCGCGGCCTCGACCCACTGTCCCGTCGGCTTGTCGGGCGCACCCCGCTGGAAGCGGTCGCCCGGGAGGATCAGCTTCCCGTCTTCGCCATACGCTCTGACGTAGATGCCGCACCCGCTCCCGGTCATCGGGAACGTCTTCCAGCGCAGTTCCCAGACGCCGCGGCCCGGGATCGGGAGCCGCGGGGAGCCGACGTTCGACCCGCCCTTGTCCCCATCGGCGTCCACGATCTTCAGCGAGCGAGCGCCCGTTGCCGCTTGCTCGTCAGACACGGCACCCATGCAGCCCTCAGGGAAGGACCAGCCCACCTCGCCCTCCTCGAAGGAGGCGTTCGGTGGGCGAAGGGGCTGTGGCTGAGCCATGATCAAGGAGGAGACCAGCAGCGGTCCGAGAAGCTGAGCAGCCAGCACGATGACCTCACCGGGGGTTGAGGTGCGCCGGAGCGGCGTGGCGTTCTGCATCTCTTCGCTCAGATCTTCGCCAGGAGACCGTAGCTAGCCTGCACGATGCTAGCGATGAGCGTCAGACGGGGGATCATACGATGCGGGAACACGCTGACTGCGCGGACGGAGCACTAAGTGGCCCTTCGGG
>VGFB01000736.1 GCA_016869015.1 Armatimonadota bacterium | reverse complement strand
CAGGCGACTGTGTACCTGGCCGCTCCGGAGATCGGCGACCGCACCGGCGGCTACGCGTTCACCGTGTCGCCAGGCAGCGGCGGCAGCGCCACGCTGCTGCGGGCCAGCCAGCCGGTCGCCTCCGAGGCCCTCGGCGAAGTCCCGCCGGAGAGCGTCCGCGAGGTCGGGCTGAGCACGGCCGGTCCGCTGCTGATCGGGCGACTGAACGGTCGTCCGGTGCTGTTCTTCCACGATCCCGAGCCGTTGACCGGGCTCTTCGCCGGGTGGACGGCGCCGACCGGGGCGGCCACTCCGGCCGACGCGACCTTCCGAGCGGCGAACGTGCTCAGCTACGCCTTCCGCGAGGCGCCGAGTGACTGGTGGATCGGCAGCGGCGACTGGCGCATCACCAACCGGTGGGACTGCGAGCCCCGGTGGACCTTCTTCATCGGCGGGGCCGAGGGCGTCGCGAGCCTGTGGAACAAGCACGAGTTCGGTGAGGACTTGACCCTCGACTTCTACGGCGCGATCCGCTTCGATTCGACCCAAGGCTACGAGTACCGCTACGCCTCGGACATCAACTGCACCATTGCCGCCGATGGCCGGGACCTCTCCAGCGGCTACAGCTTCATGTTCGGCGGCTGGGATAACCAGTACACGCGCCTCCTGCGCGGCAATGAAGTGGTCGCCGAGACGACCGCCTCGCTGATTCCTCGCTCCAGCAGCATCCACCGGCAGTGGTTCAACCTGCGCGTCCGCAAGTCCGGTGGGCATCTGGAGTGCTGGCTCGACGGCCAACGTCTCTTCGATTTCACCGATCCCGCGCCGCTGACCGGCAAGCGCGTCGCCCTGTGGACCTACCACAACGCGATTGCCGTCGCGCGCGTGCGCATCGCTTCGACACAGGTCGCGCCCGGTCCGTCGACGCCGCCGGACCGCGCTCCCGCGACGCCCTACGACGCTTCGGCGCCGTGAGTCTGGGAGGAGGTGAGCAGACGTGAGCCGCGCGCTGATTCTGCCAACCGTCGCCGTGTCGCTCCTCCCCGGCTTCGTAGACGCCGCTGATCTCAGGCTCTATGTCGCGACGAACGGGAACGATGGGTGGAGCGGCACGCTGCCCGCGCCCAACGCGGCCGGGACTGACGGCCCCCTCGCCACGCTGCAGCGCGCACGCGACGCCCTGCGCGCGGCGAGGGGCGGTGCGGCGCCCCAGCCCGCGACCGTGTTCGTGCGGGGGGGGCGCTATCTACTAGACAAGACGCTCGTCCTCGCCGCCGAGGACTCGGGCAGCGCGGACTGCCCCGTGACCTTCTGTGCACAGCCCGGCGAGCGGGTTGAGCTCCTCGGTGCGAGGCCGGTGCGCGGCTGGCGTCGCGAGGCGGAGGGGCTGTATGTGGCGGAGCTGTCCGAGCAAGGTCTCGACGGGTTCCGCTTCCATCAGCTGTTCTTCCGGGGCGAGCGCCAGACGCTCGCGCGCCACCCGAACCTTGACCCCGCACACCCGCACACCGGCGGGATGTTGTACGTCGATGCACCCGGATTCCTGGAACGCGGCGACTTCCTCTACGACAAGGGCGAGATTCCGTTCGAGGCCTGGGGCGATTGGTCGCAGGCTGAGGTGAACATCTGGCCGTACAACTGCTGGGACCACAACATCATCCCCATCGCCGACGTCGACCCCGCGATCCGCCACATCCGCCTGAGGTACCCCGTGGCCGGACGCCTCAACGAAGGCAATCGCTACTTCGTGCAGAACGTCCTCGGCGCGCTCGACGCCCCCGGCGAGTGGTATGTGGACTACGCGACCGGGAAGCTCACCTTCCGGCCGCCCGGCGGGACGCTGACCGATGACGACGTGATGGCGCCCGCGATCGAGAACCTCATCGAGGTCTCCGGCACGCCGGAAGCGCCCGTGCGCTACCTCAACCTTCGCGGCTTCCAGCTCGCCGGCGCGGAGCAGGATGGCATCGTCCTGGAGGGCGCCGAGAAGTGTGAGATCACGGGCAACGGGGTCTCGAACATCGGGGGTGTCGGCGTGAACGCCGGCTATCTGCGCAACGCCTCCAAGGGCATCGGCAACCGCTGGACCCGAGGCGGGCGGATCCGCACCCGCATCCACTCCGGCGACCGGGCGCTGCTCAGCGGCCACCCGTGCGCGGACTGCCGGATCGCCGGCAACGACGTCCACTCAACCGGCGGCGACGGCATCACGCTGATCGGCACGGGCAACGTCGCCGAGAACAACCACCTCTACCGCGTCGGGCTGTATGACATGGTCTGTGCGGGCGTCACGGTCTACGGCAGCGACAACCTCGTCTCGCACAACGAGATCCACGACGTGCCGCGCGACGGCATCTTCATCAACGGTGCCCGCAACATTGCCGAGTACAACTGCGTCCGCCACTCGATGCTCTACACCGCCGACAACTCCGGCATCGCCCTCCGCCAGCACGATGTGACCCGGGCCGTGCAGGACCGCGGCAACGTCCTCCGCTTCAACAAGATCCTAGACACCATCGGCTACGGGAGCTACCCGCACTGCGGCCACCCCCCGCAGGGCTTCGGCTCGCCCTTCTGCGCCTGGGGCATCTACCTCGACGGGTCGATCTGCGGCGTCACGGTCTACGGCAACATCATCGCCCGCTCAGCGGCCAACAGCCTCTTCATCCAGTTCGGCGGCGGGAACGTTGTCGAGAACAACATCTTCGTCGAAACCCGCGAGCCGGTCATCTCCTATGACTCCGTGCTCTTCTTCGGCTACTTCATGTACGCCGACCCTCAGGGCCGCTTCGACGAGCCGCCCAACGAGATCAAGCACAACATCCTGTACTACACCGGCAAGGACAAGCAGCTCTACATCAGCTCGACGTGGGGCAAGCCTGACTGGAACCCGAGACAGGCGGTCTTCGACGAGAACCTGATCTGGCACGACGGCCTGCCCGTCCGCGCGGAGCTCGACGGCAAGCGGAAGTATGCCTCCTTCGAGGAGTGGCAAGCGGCAGGCCATGACCGGCGCTCCCTCGTGGCCGACCCCGGCTTCGTGGACCTCGCCCACGATGACTTCCGTCTCAAGCCCGACTCCCCCGCGTACCAGGTCGGCTTCCGCGACATCAATGACGAGATCGGGAAGATCGGCGCCTACGCGAGCGCCGAACGCGCGACGTGGCCGCTACAGAACCTCATACTCACCCGCGAAGACCCGGTCGCGTTCACCTATGCCAAGCCGCCGAAGCCCATTGTCGATGGCTTCGAGCTCGTGCCCGCAGGCGCCCCGCCCGCGCGCGCGCAGGTGCAGACCGAGGGGGCGGACTCGATCCGGATCGCGACCGACGCCGCCCGCACCGGACTCCACAGCCTGTGCTTCACCGACGCGCCGGGTCTCCAGCACAACTACAGCCCGCACCTGACCTATGGCCTGCGGTACCCGGAC
>VGFB01000735.1 GCA_016869015.1 Armatimonadota bacterium | reverse complement strand
ATCCTCGCCCTCGCGCACCTCCCCCGCCAGGCGGCCCGCAGCCTTGCGGGCCGCCGTCTCCAAGACGCCACACTCAGCCGGTTCACGCGGCGGCATGAGGGTGCCCTGGCGAGGACCGCCTGAGTGAGGCATGGGGTCCCGGGGGCTCTGAGGCGCCACCGCGTCGAGCCCGAGGGCATGAGCACGAGGGAATGCATGGCGCGAGGAGTGTATTGATGGTGGTCATCCTGATGGCGGCTCTGGTCGGCTGTTCGGGGTCGGCCCCCGCGCAGACCAACCTGATCGGCGACCCGGGCTTTGAGGGAGACGCCGCTGCGGGCCGCGGGAGCTGGAGCGGCACCCAGAACGCGGGGCAGGCCGTCTTCGAGCGCTCGACGGACGGTCCGCATTCGGGACGCTCTGCGGGCAAGGTGGTGTGCCGGGCGGGTGATGTGTATGCGCGGTGGGTCTACAGCGCCCCCGACCTGTTCGCCTCCGTGAGGCGGGGCGATCGGCTGAAGCTGAGCTTCGGGTACCGCGCCAGTGCGAGCCGCGGCGATGCGCTGGTGCAGATCAACCACGATGTGGCGCCCGGCTGGCGTCAGTACACGCTCAGGCCTCTGAAGGCGACGGGTGACGCCTGGGTCCACTACGAGGCGGTGTTCATTGTGGATGTCGATCCCAACGGCAGTGGCGAAGTGCAGTTGCGGGGCACGACGGCCGAGACCGGAGACCAGGAAGCGACCTTCGATGATGTGAGCCTTGAGGTCGTCGGGCACGAGGAGCCCCGGCGCGATGGGGTGGTCCTGGGTGACCCGGCCCTGGGTCTCACGGGCCTCTACAGCCCGGACGGACGGATCGTTTTCGAGGGCAGGCCGACGCAAGAGTGGGAGTTCATGGCGACGGGGACGGGAGTCACCGGGCTGACCGTGAACTTCCCCGATGAGATGGTCGTGCAGGTGAACCACTCGGCGGCGATTGACGAGGGCGGCAAGCTGCGAGCGCTCGCACGCTTGCACCTGGATCCGGAGGGGCGGCCCTTCGCCACTGCCACGACCTTCCGCATGGAACATGACCTGCGCCGCTCAGTGATCCGGGCCTTCGCGGAGACCCCGGACGGCCCGGTCCGGGTGGAAATTCGGGCGCATGTGCCCCGCGACGTGGTACGCGTTGACGTCGAGGACGGCCGGAAGACCCCTGGCGCCTTGACGGTTCGGCTGGAGGAGGATGCGCCCTCGGAGGTCAGTGCAGGCGAGGGCGGGAGCATCTGCCTGTGGCACGTGAACCCGGACAGCGGAGGAGCCATCAACGAGGAGAACCGCGCGTGGCTCGCCGGCCGGACCTTCGGTCTCGCCGTCGCGGCGGAAGGTGCGACTGCCGACCTGCCGACGCGAACGCTTGCCCTGCCGGCAGGTGCGCGGCACAGCTTCGTGCTTGCGGGTGTCTCAACCTTGGGCGGCGTAGAGGCCTTCCAGGCGGCCGTGGACGAGGCACTGGGCAGGACGGGGGGCGCGAAGCGCCTGGTGGCGACCCACGAGGCCTGGTGGCGCGGCTTCTGGGCCCAGGCCTCCTTCGAGCCGCACGATCGGGATGGCAGCGTGCTGCGACACAAAGCAGCCTTCGATTTGTACCGCTACTACCTGGCCTGCTGCGCCGGGGAACGCCGCGAGACGCCGGTGCGCTTCCAGATCGACCTGTTCCGCTACCATCTGCGCTACAACGACTGGATGACGGGCCTGATCTGTGCGGTGGAGCAGTACCAGTCCTTCTACGGCGCCATGCGCACGGGAAACTGGGAGCCGCTGCGCAACCTCGCCGGCTTCTATCAGCAGAACCTGCCGTACTACCGCGAAGTCGCGCGGCGGACGCATGGCCATGGCGGGGCGCGGATCCCCATGTGGACGAAGCCCGATGTCCTGACGCCCGCGGCCGCGCCCGATCAGCCTCCGACAGGTGTGCCGAAGTCCGCCTACAACGGTGACAACCCCGCGGGTGCGCTCTGGATGCTGGCGTTGCTCTGTGACATGGTGGACATCACCGGCGAAGGCACATTCGCGGATGAGACGCTCCGCCCGCTGGCCACCGACCTCGTGGAGTTCATACGGCAGCGCTATCCACAGCGCGAGAACGGGCGCGTGGTGATCGCGCCCTGCAATGCCGGCGAGACGTGGCAGGGCGTCCGCGACCCGGCGGAGATGGTGTGCGCGCTGCGGCACGCCCTGCCGCGGCTGATCAGTGTCGGGAGGGCGCGGCGGTGGGAGGGCGCGCTGCTCGCCGCGTGGGAGGAGCTGCTGGCCGCGACGCCCGAAGTGCCCCGTGGCCGCTTGCAGTACGGGGGACCGGACGTGCCGCCCGTCATCCTGCCGGGCGACCAGCTCGTCCCCGCCGCGGACATGAGCGCCTGCGAGTCGTACGTGCTGCCGTGGTCGCAGGGCAAGCCCCACTACCAGCTCAACGCGCAGCACACCGAGCTGTACGCGATCTGGCCGGGGAAGCTGGTGCTCCGGAGCGAGGCGGACCGCGACAGCGCGTTGCGGTCATACGAGGACCGCCTGTTCCAGCACCTGTCGGACGGGTGGAATCTGGATGTCGTCTTCGCCGCGTGCCTGGGGCTACGGGACGAGGTGGCGCGCTGGGGAGATGAGCACTTCGCGCGCACCTTCGTCCTGCCCTGCGGCCTGGCAAGGGAGACGGCCTCGACGAACCCGGAGGCGCCTGGGATGCCCGAGAGCCCCAGCATGCAGGGCATGGGCACGGGCGTGCTCCCGGTGCTGGAGATGCTGCTGCAGGACCATCCGGACGAGATCGTGATCCTGCCCTGCTGGCCGGAGGACGTGCCGGTGTCCCTCGCCCTGTACAGCCCCTACGCGGGGCGCGTAGAGGTGCGTTACCAGCCGGGCGAGAGCTTGCGCGTAGGACTTGCGCGAAGGCTGCATGTCAGCAGCCCGCTGGAGAAGCGAACGCCGCTGAGGGTCGTCACGGCGTCCGACCCACCAGGCGAAGGCCGTGGCAACTGAGTTGAGCCCTGTGCTTGCCGCAAATCCGGCCCGGTGACGGCGCCGGTTCGAGCGCGATGGCAGCGCGGAAGGGATCGCGTCCGTGTCCGGGTCCCGCGACGAGCTCGCCCGGCCGGCCAGCCTTTCGCGCGCGCAGTTCCATCGGCTGTTCCGGCAGGCCACCAGCGTCGTCGGCTGTAGCCCAAGGGCCTTTCGTCAGTGGATGCGACAGGGCGGGAGGGGGCCCTCCGTCACAGCGGAGCCATAGACCGTAAGGTCGCCTTCGGTGGGTTTCGAGTAGCTACCTGAGCGCCGTTCCCGTGGTCTGGGAGGCCATGGGCAGTGGGGTGGTTTGACTCAGTACCTCAAGCCGACTTCGGCTCTACAAGGAGAAGAGCCGACCGAGGAGGAGGTCAGGAAGGTCCGCCGCTGGAC
>VGFB01000734.1 GCA_016869015.1 Armatimonadota bacterium | reverse complement strand
ACATGGTCTCTTTCCTCATTCGAGGGAGGTCGCCCGACGGGCCTCCCTGCCAAAGGCAACAACGCTCGCGGCAGGGCCGAGGGCGCTCCGGTGCGCCGTCACCCGTGATTCTATCCGTTCGAGGTGTGCCGTCGTGGGTCGGCTCACCAGAGCCGACAGAGCCTTCAGATCAATGCGGGACGACGTCGGCTCTGGTGAGCCGACCCACGACGACAAACGGCAACTACAGGAATCACGGGTGACAGACCACTGGCGCGGTGTCCCTCGTGGTTGTTTGCAGTGGTGGACGGCCCGTTCCGTAGGCCCACCCGTCGCCGTCGTAGGACGGAGCGCTGCTCCGTCACCGTCGTTGTCGCCGTCGTAGGACGGAGCGCTGCTCCGTCACCGTCGTTGTCGAGGTGGGCGCTTCGAGCAACGACGACACATCCTTACAATCACGAGTGACGGCGCACTAGCGCATCCCGATCACTCCGCCCTCCTCCAGAACCACGATGACGCGCCCGGCGGCGTCGAGGCACAACCCGCCGGGCAGCGCCGCCGAGGGCAGAGGCTCGCGCCACAGCTCCTTGCCGGACTCCAGCCCAAACGCCGCCACGACCCAGCCGCCCAACTCGCCCTCCAGCGCCTGCGCACGCCCCACGGCGACGACGGCATTCGCCGCGATGGCGGTCGCGACGGCGGACTGGACCGCCTGCGCGACCCAACGCGACTTGAACCGCGCCTTCTTGTCCTCGTTGCCCAGCCAGTTCTCGATCTCCCCGGCGTCCGCACACACCAGGGGGCCCTGCGCCGCCATCACGACCGCGCCGTTCCCGACGGCGGGCGGCACCCGGCCGGGCAGGTGCTTGCCTGGCGCGACGCCTGCGCCGATCAGGTCCACGCCCTGGTTCGTCGAGATCGGGTCGGCGGGGTCGGTGTAGAGTCGTTGGCCCCCGAGCATGATCGCGCTGCCGACGAAGCCGCCGATCTCCGAGCCCCGATGGGCGTTCGGCGGATGGGAGCCGGGCGGCCGGTTCAGGCACCGACCGTCCGCCGGATCGTAGATGGCCGGGGACGCGACGTTCCCCCCGGCCAGCATCAGGCGGCCGCCGATCAGAGCCGCGTCGCCCTGGATCGACACCCCCGCACGAAGCTCCGGATTCAGGTGGCCCGAGGTGTTGTTCTGCCAGCGGATCGCGCCCGTGAGCGCGTCGAGGGCGTACACGTGCGTCCCGTCGTAGCTGATGATCCCCGCTCCGGCATACGCGACCCCCTCCTCCACCACCACGCCCGTATTCACCGGCCACGTCGAGCAGAGGGCGCCGTAGACCATGACCCGCCGCTCGACCGGCGCCGCACGGAACCGCCAGAGCGCTCGCCCGGTCGCCGCGTCCAGGCAGTAGACATGGCCATCCCCCGAGCCGACGTACGCCCGGCCTTTCCAGACGCTCGGCGGGAGGCGCACCGGCCCGGCGGTCGCGAACGTCCAGCGCTCGGCGCCCGTCACCGCGTCCAGCGCGCGCACCCGGCAGTCATCTCCCGCTACGAAGGCCAGGCCCCCCACAGCCGTCGGCGGGCTGGGGCGCAGCGGCGCGGGCGGGCGGTACTCCCAGCGCGCAGCGACCATCTCGGGGGCTCTCGCCAAGGTGCTCTGGCTGCGGGTGTTGTCCGCGCGGTAGGTGGGCCAATCGTCCTCGGCGACGGCGAGGGAGACGCCGGTCTGCGTCGCCGCGAACGTCTCCAGGCGCTCCGTCTCCGTGGCCTCCCGACCGAAGCGATAGTCGCCGGCGGACGCCAACGCGATCCCGCCCATGAGCTGCAGGTTGCAGTCGCAGTCCCACTGGGTGATGTGCAGCAGCCCCTCGGCAGGGATGATCCCGTCGTTACAGGGCGGCCGGAAGGCGTGGATGACGCCCGCCTGCCCGGTGCTCAGGTCGTACCGCGTCGAGCCTTCGCCGACCTGGATGCTCCCGCGATGGAACAGGGCATCGGGGCACCCCGTGAAACGAGCGCAGGAGCGCTTGTCTATCCCCAGCTCTCCGGCCAGCGCTCCGGTAAGTGGGTCGAGCCGGGTGGCGCCCGGGATGTGCGCGTACAGGTAGTTGCCTGTGAACAGCAGGTTCGTGGCGTTGTACGCGCCCGGCACGGTCCACAGGTGCGCTCCGTCGCTCGCCCGAACGCCGACCACGTTCAGCCGCCCGCGACCCGCAAAGAACAGCATCTCGTCGGTGCAGAGCGCATACGGCGTCGTCTTGAAGCCCAGCCCATGGTCGCTGCTCTCGGCGATGGCGGCGAGCAGCTTCGGGTCGCGGCTCCGCCACGTCTCGGCGCCGGTCGTCGCGTCCAGCCCGGCGACGAACGCGCCCTCGCCGTGCAGGAACAGGCGCCCGGCCTTCAGACACAGCGCCCGCGAATCGATCGGTGTCGGCTCCTGGTGACGCCATAGCTCCCGCCGCGTCGCGGCGTCGAACGCCACCAGCGTTCGGCCGTAGCCCCACGGGTACTCCGTCTCGTAGTACCCCTGTGACAGCTCGTTCCAGCCCCAGGCGCCCGTGGGCCGCTTGCGCTCGATGATCTCGGCCGGCAGCGCGTCCTTCCCGATGAGCCCGTACAGCACCCCGTCCTCCAGCGCGATCCACTGCCACTGAGCGTCCTCCTCGACACTGCCCGGTAGCGGGATCGCATCCCGTTCCTCGCCGGTCTGCGGGTCGAGGAGCAGGCAGCGCTGCGGCTCGAGGAGGTAGAGCGTCTCCGGTGTCGCCACAAAGAGCGAGCGGTGGACGAGGTACCCCTCAGGCAGCGGGCGGGTCCAGAGGGTCAGTCCGTTGTGGGCGCTGGTGGCGTAGAGGGTGTTGACGTGTGCTTCCTCCCGCTCGTGGATCGCCATGTGGCCGGCCGCTCGGAACTGAATCCCGTTGCAGATCACCGAGATCGCGGGCATCGGCGAGTAGTAGGGGAGGCTGAGGAACTGCGTCATGTACGGCGCCCGGATGAGGGCGTCCGTGGAGACCGGGTTGTTGTCCGGCGCGTGCTGCCAGTGGGTCCACTCGTCGGTCAGCGGCGATGGGCGCTTCACCAGCCTCGCCCACGCCCCCCCCTCGGCGAGGACCTCGCACGCCGCCTCACCGGTTTGGGCCCACCGGCCAAGCGCCGAACCGCTGGCGCCCTCGCGCGTGCCGACGATCGCCACACCCCCCGGCCGGAGAACGCGCGCGATCTCGTCGACGGACGAGCCGCTCAGCGCCTCCTCCGTCGCCGAGGTCCACAGCACAAGGTCGACAGAGCGGTCTGCGTACGGCAGACTTGCCGGGGAGCCTGTCTCGGCGACAGCGCGTCTGCCGTAGAGCCCGGCCTCGGTCAGGCGGGCGCGCAGGCGCTCGGCCGTCACCGCCTTGGGGCACTGCACGTGGATGACCAGCCCCGTCCCTTGC
>VGFB01000733.1 GCA_016869015.1 Armatimonadota bacterium | reverse complement strand
CCCGGCCCCTCTCCTGAAGGGAGAGGGGAGAACGGCGACGGCCGCCACACCGGGGCCACCACGAGCCAGGCCAGCGGACGAGGGCGTCCGCGCTCCAGGGAACGGCGCGTATGCTCTCCAACGGATGCACTAGCGGTCTGTCAGCCGTGATTCTGGCAGTTGCCGTTTGTCGTCGCGGGTCGCTCACTAGAGCCGACGTCGTCCGGCGTTGATCTGAAGGCTCTGTCGGCTCTGGTGAGCCGACCCACGACGACCGAAGGCTTCACGGCTGACAGGGCACCAGGGTCCGTGAGCCAACAGTTCATGGCTGACAATGCACAAGGACGACTGGAGGCGAGCGATGAGACGGTGCAGCGGGATTGTGCTTCTGGGGTTGCTGGCCGCGAGTGGGGCCCTCGCGCAAGAGCGCGCGGTGCAGACCGGCATCAAGACCACCGAGCCTGGGTATGTGACCTCGCTGGAGACCGACGTGCCGGTGGGCAACATGCAGGCCGGGCAGCAGCTGGTGAAGGAGAGGCTGGAGCTGCTGGGCGAGGCGACACGTGCCGCCGGTTTCACCCCAACCGGCAAGGTGAGAGCCGTGGTGCAGGTCAGCATGGAGGCCGGGCCGCAGGAGACCGTGCCGTTCCTCCTGCAGCTGTACATCGCCGAGCAGCCGAGCGATGCGGACCTGAAGGCACAGTGGGACTTCGAGTTGGCCCCGGTGACGGCCGAGAAGGTGGCTCATACCTACCACAAGGGGTCGCTTGAGGGCGCGCAGGTCACCTTCATGCGCCTATGGCAGTGGACGATGGCGAAGGGGCTCGACGTGGCCGGTTACCCGTACATGGTGCTCCATGGGCTCCCGGATCAGCCACCGCAGCTGATTGAGGTGCAGCTACCGGTGAACTGAGGGGAGTCCGTCGAGACGGGAGTCCCGGCCCGCCCTCGCCCGCAGACCATCGATCGTGATCCCCCGATGAGGCTTCTTCTGCTCCACATCACGGGCCTGGCCGGCGAGCCCCTCGAGGAGCTGGACGGCCGGACGCTGCTCGAGGCGTCGGCCACGCCGGCGCTCGACGAGATCGCCCGGCGGGGCTCCTGCGGCACGGTGCACCTGCTGCCCGAGGGGCTGACGGCGGGCGCGGGGCCCGAGCTCCTCGCGCTGCTGGGCTACCTGGAGGACGGGGCTTCGCCGCCGTCGCTGGGGGCGCTGGAGGCGGTCGCCGTCGGCGCGCCGCTGGGCGCGCGCGACGCCGCCTTCCGGGCCAACCTGGGCAGTGTGGGGGAGGACGGCCTCATCGCCGACACCGGCGGGGGCGGCGCTCCCGAGGAGGACCTCCTCTCACTGATGTCGCAGGTCGACGAGAAGCTGTCGACCCGCCGCCTGCGGTTCTACCCCGGCCGCGCCTTCGCGCACGTGATGGTCTGGACGGACGGACCCACCGAGCTCCAGTGCACCCCCGCGCCGCTGGCGCGCGGACGGCCGCTGGAGTCGGCCTTGCCCGTGGGGGACGGCGACGGGCCCCTGCGGCAGCTCATCTGGGACTCGATCGAGCTGCTGGACCGACACCGGATCAACCACCGGCGGCGCGAGGAGGGCCTTCCCCCGGTGAACCTCCTCTGGCCGTGGGCCCCCGGCCGGGTTCCCGACCTCGAGCACCACCTCGTGCGAGCGCGGGAGCAGGCGGCGGTGCTGGCCTCCCGGTTGGAGGTCCTGGGCGCCGCCCGGGCGGCAGGGATCGTGGCCCACGGGGCGCCCCGCGCGTTGGCGGCCGGCCGAGCCGCCTTCCTGGCGACTGCTGCCGGCCACGCCCTGACGTGTCTACACCTGGACCTGCCGGAGCACTTCGAGCATCCGACGGACCCCGAGGCGCATCAGCGAGCGTTCGAGGCTCTCGACCTCGAGGTGGTCGCTCCGGTGTTGAGTGAAATGAGAACCTCCGCGGAGTCCGTGCGTCTGATTCTGGTGGGCACGTGGCCGGAGACGACGTGGGCGCCCCGCCCACCAGCGCTGTGGGGCGGGTGGCCCCCCCTCCGGGCCAGCGACGGGATTGATGCCTTCTCCGAGGCTGCGGCGCGTGAGTTGGGGGAGGCGGTCGCCGAGCCGGAACGTCTGTTGAGGGAGGGGCGTTCCAAGGCGGGGTAACGGAGATGAGGCCTTCGGCGGGCATCGTGGAATACTTGGAGGAGTGCGTGCTCTCGTCCGGGCTGCTGCGTCCGGGCGCGTCGTGGTTGCTCGCCGTGAGCGGCGGGCAGGACTCGGTGGCGATGCTGCTGGCCCTGGCGACGCTGCGAGAGCGCCTCGACCTGCGGTTGGGGGTCGGCCACGTGAACCACGGCCTGCGAGGCGCGGACAGCGACGAAGACGAGCAGTTCGTCTGCGACCTGGGGGAGCGCCTGGCCGTGCCGGTGAGCGTTGAGCGGGTGGGAGTCGAGCGGGGCGGAGGAATGGAGGAGGCCGCCCGGAACGCCCGTCTCGCGGCGCTGCGTCGGATGGCGGCGGGGAGGTTCGAGCGCATCGCGCTGGCGCACACGTCGACCGACCGAGCCGAGACGGCGCTGATGAACGTGCTGCGGGGCTGTGGGCTGGAGGGGCTGGCGGCGATGCCGGGGCAGTCGGGCGATCTGGTCCGTCCGCTCCTGAGGGTCACCCGGGCGGAGACCGCGGCCTACTGCGCGGCCCGGGGGGTGGAGCCCCGTCGCGACGAGACGAACGTCGACCAGAGCCTGCTGCGCAATCGGGTGCGGCTCTCCCTGCTGCCTCTGTTGGAGCGGGAGTATCGGGCGGGCGCCGCGGACGCCCTGACCCGCCTGGCAGAGGTCGTGGAGGCCGAGCTGAGCTGGACACGCCCGCTGGTGCGCGAGGCCCTCGAGGCGGCCGTCGTCGCCCGCGGGGACGGGGTGGTCCTCGGCGTCCCCAGCCTGGCGACGCTCGATCGGGGCCTGCGGGCGAGGGTCCTGCGGGAGGCGCTGGCGGAGGTCAAGGGCGACCTGCGCGACGTGTCCCTTGGGCACGTGCAGGGCCTGGAGGCTCTCGTGGCTCAGGGCCGCACGGGCGCGCGGGCGGAGCTTCCCGGGGTGTGGGCAGAGCGCACGACCGACGCGCTGGTCCTCCGGGCGGGGCGACTGCGGGAGGCCGGGGGCTTCGAAGCCTCGTTGAGTATCCCGGGCGAGGTTGAGCCGCCTGGATCGGGCCTGCGGATCGAGGCTCGACTGCGGGCCGCGAGCGAGTGCGACCCCTCTGCCCGAGGGCCCCTGACGGCGCATCTCGACGCGGCCGTCACGGGCCGGCGACTGGTGGTGCGTTCGCCGCGGACCGGCGACCGCCTGGCGCCGCAGGGGATGACGGGGACGAAAAAGCTGCAGGATTTGCTGGCGGACAAGAAGATTCCGCGTGCCGAGCGCGAAGGTATCGGCGTGGTCGTCACGACCGAAGGTG
>VGFB01000732.1 GCA_016869015.1 Armatimonadota bacterium | reverse complement strand
ACCGCCGGCGAGCCGGGGCGTCTCAGCTTCGGCGTGGGCCTCGACCGTCCCGAGCGGGCCACGACCGAAGCGAGCGGCCCCGGGGAGCTGCTGATGACGGGGCAACTCAACAACGGGACCGACGGCCGGGGGATGCGGTTCGCAGCGCGGCTCCGAGTGCGGGCGAGGGACGGGCAGGTCGTGGCGGAGGGCAGCCGACTCCGCATCGAGGGGGCAACCGAGGCCCTGGTGCTGCTGACGGCGGCGACGGACTACGACGGCTTCGCCGGACGACACACGACAGAACCGGAAGCCGCAAGCCTCGCGGACCTGGAGCGCGCCTCGCGCAAGAGCTGGACGGAGCTGCGGAAGGCGCACGTCGCCGATTACCGCGGGCACTTCGATCGCGTCAGCCTGACGCTCGACGATGGCTCGCCGCCAGGCGCCGAGGCGGCGAAGCGGCCGACCAACCGGCGACTGGTCGCGCTGAAGGAAGGCGGGACCGACCCGTCCCTCATGGCGCTGTACTTCCAGTATGGGCGGTACCTGCTGATCAGCTCCTCGCGCCCGGGGGGCCTGCCCGCGAACTTGCAGGGCCTCTGGGCCGAGGAGGTGCAGACGCCCTGGAACGGCGACTACCACCTCAACATCAACGTACAGATGAACTACTGGCCGGCGGAGGTCACAAACCTCTCCGACCTCCACGAGCCGATGCTGGAGCTGATCGCCTCGCTGGAGGCACCCGGCCGCCAGACCGCGCGCAGCTACTATGGCGCCGACGGCTGGGTGGCGCACGTCATCACGAACGTGTGGGGCTTCACCTCCCCCGGCGAGCACGCCTCGTGGGGCGCGACGTGCAGCGGCTCGGCGTGGCTCTGCGAGCATCTCTGGGAGCACTATGCCTTCACGCTGGACCGCGAGTACCTTGCGTGGGCCTATCCGGTCATGCGGGGCTCCGCGCAGTTCTACCTGGACATGCTGATCGAGGAACCGACCCATGGGTGGCTCGTGACCGCGCCCTCCAACTCGCCGGAGAACAGCTACCGTCTCCCCAACGGCGAGGTCGGGCAGATCTGCCTCGGCCCCACCATGGACAACCAGGTTCTTCGCGAGCTGTTCGGCAACTGTATTCGGGCGAGCGACATCCTCGGTCTCGACGAGGACTTCCGCGCCCGGCTCGCCACCGCCCGCGCGCGCCTCGCGCCCAACCAGATCGGCAAGCATGGGCAGCTTCAGGAGTGGCTCGCGGACTACGACGAGCCCGAGCAGCACCACCGGCACGTCTCCCACCTCTACGGCCTCTACCCTTACTGCGAGATCACACCGGACGGTACCCCCGAACTGGCCGAGGCCGCGCGCGTCTCACTCGAGCGCCGGGGCGACGCGGGCACGGGCTGGTCGCTGGCGTGGAAGGTGAACTTCCGGGCGCGCCTGGGGGAGGGCGACCGGGCCGAGAAGCTGCTGCGCGACCTGCTGAACCCCACGGGCGACATGGGCTTCAACTACTCCGGCGGCGGATCGGGGAGCTACGCCAACCTCTTCTGCGCCCATCCGCCCTTCCAGATCGACGGTAACTTCGGCGGCTGCGCGGGCATCGCCGAGATGCTCCTGCAGAGCCACGCCGGGGAGATCCACCTCTTGCCGGCCCTTCCCTCCGCATGGCCTAGCGGGCACGTCACCGGCCTGCGCGCCCGCGGCGGCTTCACGGTCGACATCCGCTGGGCCGACGGCCGTCTGACCGAGGCGGTGGTCCGCTCCGCTGTTGGCGGTCGGTGCAAGGTGCGGCATGGCGACGAGGTCGTGGAGCTGACGACGAGGAGGGGCGGGGCGGTACGGCTCGACGGCTCCCTCGACCGCCGGTGACCTCCGATCAGAGACGGGCCCCGACTCCGGCATCGGAGTCGGGGCCCCGTTCCACAGGTCCTTCCCCCGCGAGCCGGCCAGTGCGCGATCGGCTCAAGCGGGAGAGGGGCGCTGATGTCCTCCATAACACCGCCGGCGGCGGGAGCACCTCCGGGGTCGCAGCCCGGCGGCCGGCTGGCACCGGCTACCCGGGCAGGAGATCCTCATCCCCGGCCAGCTTCCAGGTCTCCCCGCCATCGGCGGACATGATGGCCGCCCGGCGGTTGCCGTAGTGGTCGTTGCGGTAGAACCAGTGGGTCGACCAGTAGTCGTAGGAGATGAACAGGCGCCCGGCCCGATCGATGGTCAGCCGGTGGTAGAAGATGCTGTACTCCGAGAAGGGGGCTACGACCAACACGCGAGGCGCTTCCCAGGGCTGACCGGCGCGCTTGCGCTGGTAGGCGAGGGTGGCGTAGGAGCTGCGCGGGAAGGGCTCGCCCGAGCGCCAGAGCCGGTACACGAGGTGCAGCGTGTCGTCGGGCCCGCAGACCATTCCCAAGTACGTCTGGCTGAGGCCCTCGCCCAGGATCGCCGCCTCAGTGAAGCCGCCCCCGGCGTCGTTGGGCTGCAGCGACTGAGCATACGGGAAGGGCTGCCCGTGGGTGCCCCCCAACACGTGGAGGTACCCCTGGCTGTCCATCGCGATGGTCGGGGAGTTGTGGATGTCGTTGGGCGGAGGGCCGTAGCCGATGAGCGCCGGCTCGCCAAGCACCCCCGTCTCCCGGTCGTAGGTCGCCACGAGGGCCGGCACGCCCGGCCCCGGGGCCTCCGGGTCGGTCGCCTCGCCCCAAGCGACGTGCACCTTCGTCCCCCGCGAGACCACACACGACGGGATGCCCGAGTGCGCCGATAGTCCGATGCAGAGCTTCGAGACCAGGACCGGCTCCCCGATCGTCACCTTCCCGTTCGCCTTCGTCGGCACGAACAGCTCGAGGTCGTTCAGGCTGCGCCAGAAGACCTTCGGGTCCTTCTCGGTGCGCGTGAAGCGTAGGAAGGGCGGCGGGGCGGCAGGGATGTTGTGCCCCGAGAACTGCTCGATGTCAAAGCCGGAGCCCCCGGCCGGGTTGGGCGCGATCGGGTAGGGCGTGAAGGCCTGCCCGCCGTCCGCCGAGTGGAGCAGCGCGACCGTGCCCCCCGACCTCGCCAGCACGTACGCGTCGCCGTCCCGGTCGAAGGCGACTTTGCCGGTGAGCGCCGAGAAGCCACCGCCCAGATCGGGCGTGGCCCACCCCTCGTCCCGCAGCACGCCGATCCGGCTGCCGAGACTCGCCCACGGCCGGTTGCCGGGGCCGAAGTACAGTTGGCCATCGAGGGGGTAGCCCGGCAGATAGCCGAACTGCTCGTTCTCGTGCCGATACGGTTGCAGCAGGATCGGCATCTGCAGCGGCCGGGCCGCCGGGGCCTCGCCGCCAATCACCGTCAGCGTCGACCACGTCGAGAAGCTCGCGTCTCCCTCCGGCGTTGCTCGGAGGCGGCACGTCCGCCGCTCGCCCTCGGCAGGCGCCGTGACCTCGGCCCAGATCTCCACTCCGCGGCGTCC
>VGFB01000731.1 GCA_016869015.1 Armatimonadota bacterium | reverse complement strand
TGGCCGCCGAGCCGAACAACGCCCTCGCCCACGCTGTCGCCGCCCTTTCTGCCGTCCGCACCGGCGACGCGGACGGGGCGCGGGCCGCCCTCGAGCGCGCCCTGGCCGCCGACCCGAACCTCTTCCAGGCCCACGCGCTGCTGAGCCTGGTCTCCCTGGCGGAGGCCGACACCGACGCCGCCGACGCGGCTGCCCGGCGCGCCGTGGCGCTTGCGCCGGCCTCCGCTCTGGCCCACGCGAGCCTCGCCACCACCGCCTTCTTCACCGGCGACGCCCGCACGGCCGAGGCCGAGACGGCGCTCGCCCTGGAGGCCAATCCCAACTCGGTGGCCGCCCACCTCGTGCGCGCCGACCTGCGGGTCGCCCAAGGCGAACTCACCGACGCCTTCCGCGCGGCCGGGCTGGCCGTCGCCCTCGATCCCCGCTGCGCCCCAGGCTACTCGGCGCTGGGCATGATCGCGCTGGCCCAGAACGATCTGGCCACCGCCGAGCGCTGCTTCGACCGGGCGCTCGAGTTGAGTCCCTCCCTCGTGGCTGCCCGCACGGGAATGGGCGTCACCTACGCTCGCCAGGGCAAGCTCGCGCAGGCGATGGAGATGCAGAAGGCCGCCATCGCCCTCGATTCGAGCTCCGCGGCGACGCGCCACAACCTGGGCGCGATCCACCTGGCTCAGGGCCGCCTGGAGGAAGCGGTGGAAGCCTTCCAGGAGGCCGCCCGCCTCCAGCCGGACTGGGCCATGCCGCACGCCAACCTGGCCATCGCCTACCTGGACCTCAACCGCTTCGCCGAGGCCGTCCAGGAGGGCGAGCTCGCGGTGCGGCTGGGCGACGATTCCCCCCGCACACACACGTATCTCGGGCGGGTCTACCTCGAGCAGAACCGGGTCAACAAGGCCTGGGCCTCGCTGCGCCGAGCGGTCGACCGCGACCCGACCTTCGCGCTGGCGCACTTCCAGCTTGCCGAGGTCTACCTGCGGTTGGGGCGGTCGCGAGACGCCCGCCGCGAACAGCTCGAGGCGCTCGCGCTGCAGCCCGCCGCTGCGCTGGAGACGCGCGACTACGCCCGCACCGAAGCCCGAGTGGAGCTGGGATCGCTCAACGCCGGCATCCGCACCGACGGCGCCCTCGACCACGGGCGCACCAGCTACTTCGCGAGCGCCGAGCGGCAGATCGACAGCTGGGACCGCCCGCACAGCCAGTGGACGCGCACCAGCACCCAGGGCATTCTGGGGCGGCAGCCGTCCGCCGACCGCTCAGCCACGATCGTGTTCTCCACCGAGAGCGAGAACCGCGACCGGCCCGGCGCCCAACTGCCGGGAGGCCTCCCCGAGGACGGCGACTACCGCAGCGGCTTCGACGCGTGGGAAGGGCATGCGCTGGTGCGGCTGGGCGCTCCGGATGAGACACGCTGCACGGTGAAGCTGACCTTCCGGGACTCGGAGCTGGAGGACATCAACCCCGACGCCGTGGTGGGCGACCCGAAGCCCTTCCGCCTGACGCGCATCCGGTTCTCGGGGCCGCTGGCTGAAGTGCGCCTGGATCACGACCTCACGGATCGCGACCACCTCACCGCCGGCGCCGCGGGGGCCGTGGAGAAGCGGCGCGTCTCGGGCATCCTCGGCACGCCGAACCCCCCGGGCGCTCCCGACCCCTTCACCTGGACGCCCTTCGCCGATCGGGACGAGCAGTCCGCCGTGACCTTCTACCTGGAGCACGAGCATCGCTTCGGGGAGCACACGACAGCCATGCTCGGGGGGCGGCTGGTGGCGACCGATCAGACGACCACTGTTGCGCGCCCGAAGGCGTGGGTGCGCCACGAGTTCGGCGACAGCACCGTGGCGCTGCTCACGCGGCCGGTCCTGCGCAACGACGTGTCCGAGATCGCGCCGGTCGACTCCTGGGCCCTGGCCGACGGGCTCTCGCCCCTCGACTTCACCGACGGCGGCTTCGGGCAGTCCTACGAACTGCAGTATCAGCTCATGCCGCGCAACGGGTCGCTGCTGCGGGTATCGGGGTTCCGGCGCACGCTGCGCAACTTCATCATCGACCTCGAAGACCCCGTGTGGGCGCCCGGAGCCGCCGCCGCCGTGCTCAACCGCGCGACCCTCACCGGGGCCGAGGCGGAGTTCGAGCACTGGCTGACCCGCGAGCTGAGCGTCGGCGGCTGGGTGCGCTATACCGACAGCTCGAGCGAGGGCTCCGGCGGGCTGGAGGTGCCCTTCCAGCCCAGGCTGCTGGCCCTGGCGCACCTCGACTATATCGCCGAATCGGGCCTGCGGGCCACGGCCCGCTGGCGGCACATCGGGAGCCGCTACATCGACCTGGCGAACGACAGGGAAGCCGACGCCTACAACCTCTTCGACCTCGCCGCCGCGTACCAGGTCGACCTGCACACCGACCTGTTCCTCAGCCTGGAGAACGTCCTGGACGAACGCGACGGCTTCTACCCGGGCTACCCGTCACGCGGGCGCACCGTCCGCGGCGGCGTTGAGTACCGGTTCTGAGCCCGGTGCGCGACCGGCACCGACAGGAGGTGTCAACCATGAGACGCATCGCGCAACTAGCCATCGGCCTGACGGTGAGCGCCACCGTGATCGGACTGCTGGCCGGCTGCTCCGGCACGGGGGCCTCGACCGAGCCGGGGGACCTGACTGTCCTGCAGGCCATGACCGAGGCCCACCTCACCTCCCTGCTGATGCTCAAGTCGTGGTTCGCCATACTCCACACGGCGCCCGACGACGCGGCGGGGGCTGGGGAGAACGCCTCATGTAGGCCGGCCACGGAGTACCCCCCGCCGCAGCCCGGCGATCCGCCCGGTGCTACTCGCGTGCGCCACACGCTGGCGGACTGCACTGTCATTGATGCACTGTGGCTCTCCGATGGGTCGGGTGGCCACACGATCGTCGATCCCCAGCAGCGCACGTCGACGCTGGAGTGGGGCGCCCTGCGGGCGTCGGGCGGCTGGATGGTGCAGCCCCTCAAGCTGAGCCTCTGGAACGGCGCCGTCATGGAGTGGGAGGACGGCGGGCTCCCCGGCTCCGTGGGCAACCAGCAACGGCGGATTGGCAACGCGACGCTGGACGACGGCCGGGAGATGGACTTCCGACTCCAGCGCAGCGACTCACTGGACCGTTTGAGGCTCCTGCCGTACGACGGCTCGGACCTCCTGGTCCACGTGCCCCTGAAGTTCGGTCTGCGGACGGGGTACCGCCCCAGGTTCAGCGATCCGGCGACCGGCGGCTTCGAGTCCGGCGGCGGGGCCGCGTACCGGTTCAGCATGGCCGGGAGTCCCGAACACGGGTGGGACACGTGGAAGTTCAGCGGCGACGAGGGCCTGGTGGGCTCGTTCACGTTGGAGGGGGACTTCTCCGGAGCCGGGCGGGTGACGCAAGGTGGTCGCGTCGTTGCCGCGCTGCAGTGGG
>VGFB01000730.1 GCA_016869015.1 Armatimonadota bacterium | reverse complement strand
CCCCAGCTCTCCAGCGGCGTGTGCATCGGCAGGACCCACTGTGACCGGGCCGCCGTCTCATCCGCGAAGGGCGTGAGGGTCACGACGTGCTTCGCCGCCTGCGCGGCTGAGGCGAAGTCCTCCCCCGTCGAGTAGGCCGGGTTTGCGCCGACCACCAGGAGTACGTCCACCGGGTCGCTCCTGAGCGCCTCGAGGAAGGTGCCGACCTCTCCGGCCGACGCCACGTCGCTGAGGGCGTGGGCGGCGCCGACATCGAACGGCAAGGGGCCGACACTCAGATTCAGCTGAGTGGCGGCCAAGGCCGTCTCCACGGCCGCGCGGCCCGAGGCAAGAGGGTCCCCGGACAGCGCCACCGGCGACCGGGCGCGCCCGAAGTCCAGAGCGACGCGCCGGAGCGTCTCGGGCGCGATGCCGACCCGGGGGCCGACCTTGTCCGGCGCGTAGTCCCTCACCCTTGGAACCACGATGAGCGGCGAGGCGCGTATGAGGCTCTCCTGCTTGAGCACTTGCAGGACCGCCAGCGCCACGAACCGCTCGTCACCCGGCCTCACCAGAATCCGCTCATCCGCGTTCGCCGCCGTCATTGAGACACGCGGGCCGACGTACACAAACCGCGCGCCGCGGTTGGCCGCGAACTGCCGCGTGAACTGCACCGGGGAGAGCCATGTCTCCAGGAAGTCCGCGCCGAAGGAGAGGATGAAGTCGGCCTTGTCGAGGGAGGGCACGGAGATGATGGGCCGCTCGAACAGCCGCTGGTTGGCCTCGCGGGTCGCGTCGTAGCTCAGCGGCTCGTAGACGAGGTACCGGTCCGAGCCGAACAGCGCCAGCCACCGACGGATCAACGTCGCGAGGCTGCCGGACTGGAGATCGGAAATGAGCGCGACGCGCCCCCTCCCGCGCAGCGGGCGGAGCACCTCGCCGAGGGCCTGCAGCGCGGCGTCCCAGGAGATCGGCTGGCCCTGATGCAGCGGTCCGCGGAGGCGGTCGGGGTCATAGAGCCCCTGGAGGGCCGCCTGTCCTCGCGCGCAGAGCCGGCCCTGGCTGATCGGGTGGTCGGGGTTGCCCTCGCACTTCACCGCCCGGCCCTCGCGGTTGCGGACGAGCATCCCGCAGCCGGCAGGACATTCACGGCAGCTGGTCGCATACCACGTCGACACGCCTGGCACGAGGTCGGGCTCGGGGCCCAGGGAGGGCACCAGCCGGCGGTGGGAGCCGACCGCGGCCAGGCCGAGGGTGGTGGAGACGCCTGCGACGCGGCCCAGCCACGCCCGTCGCGAGACGGTGAAGGGCTCCAGGTTCTGGGGGTCCGGCGGCAGGTCGTCGGGCACCGGGGGCCAACCCTCCGTGGTACAGAGCCTGAGTCCGGCAAGCGGCGCGCAGTCGCCTAACGCTGCAACACCCTCTGCCCTGCGGTCTCTCCCAGGCGGGAGCCGAGGCGAACCGCTGTGGAGCACCTTCTGGTCGGGTTTGTGGCCGGGCTCGCGGCAACCCCCCACTGCGTGGGGATGTGCGGCGGCTTCGCCCTGCACCTGGCGCGTGGGGACAGACCGCGCGTGAGTGTGGGGCGTCTGTTCCTCTTCCTGGTGGGCAAGGCCTTCACGTACGTCTTCCTTGGGGCGCTGGTTGGGGCGCTTGGTCTGTGGATCGTCCAGTCCGGCTGGCTGCCCGGCGCGCGGAAGGCCCTCGTGCTGCTGGCCGCGGTGATCACCATTGCCCTGGGGATCCTGATGCTCGAGTTGCCGATCCGGATGCGGCTGCCGACGATCCGGTGGCCGGGCGCGGGTCTGTTCGGGGAGCAGGGCCCGAGACTGCTGCGCGGCGGGTCGCTGCTTGGGCCGTTCCTCTTCGGGCTGGCGGCGGGGTATCTGCCGTGTCCGCTGACGATGCTGCTCCTCGTGGCGGCGGGCGGGGAGCAGTCGGTCGGGGCGGGGATGCTGCTGCTGGGCGGTGCCGGATTCGGCACCATGCCCGGCCTGCTGCTCACCGGAGGGGGCGGGGCGCTGGTGCGCGGTCGATGGCGCGCGGTCGGCACGAGACTCCTCGGCGGGCTGGTGATCCTCTTCGGCGTGCTGATGCTGCTGCGCCGGTTGGGCGTTATCCCCGGGGCCCACGGCGGGGCCTGTCACTGATGGCGACCGCGCGCGGGTTCTGCGACCACTGTGGCCTGCCCGTAGCGGCCTTCGGCTACTGCCCCACCCCGGATCAGGGCTTCTGCTGCTACGGGTGCCATCTCGCCTCGCGCATCGTCGGGCGGGAGGAGGGCGGCGCCCCGGCGTGGGTCCTGGCGCGACTGGGGGTCGGCGCCTTCCTCTCGATGAACGTGATGATGATCAGCCTGCTGCTGTACTCCGGCGAGCTGCAGGACTACGGCGCGCAGGTCGAAGCCTGGTTCCGGTGGGTGCTTCTCTCGTTGTCCGGGCCCGCAGTGCTCATCCTGGGTTACCCGTTCCTGGCCGGGGCGGGCCGCGAGCTGAGGCGACTGCGGCCCAGCCTCGACTCCCTCGTGACCCTCGGAGCCGTGTCCGCCTTCGGCGTGAGCGCCGCCCACGTCCTCCGCGGCGCCGGGCCTGTCTACTTCGACACCGCGACCATGCTCCTCACGCTGATGACCGTGGGCAAGCTCCTGGAGGCGTCCGCCAAGAGCAAGGCTGCCGGGTTGATCCGGGGGTTGCTGGCCGATCAGCCGTCTGAGGCGCGCGTGGTCCGTGACGGGCGCGAGCTCACGGTGCCGGCGGCTGAGGTGCGGGTGGGGGACCGGGTTCGCATCCGCCCGGGCGAGCGCCTGCCCGTCGATGGCGTCGTGGTCGCCGGCGAGAGCGCCCTCCACGAGGCGCAGTTCACCGGGGAGTCGCGGCCCCGGGCCTGCGCTCCGGGCGACCGGGCTATCGGCGGCAGCGTGAACGGCGAGGGCGAGCTGCTGGTCGAGGCCCACGGTGTGGGGGAGGCCTCCCTGCTGGCGCAGGTCGCCCGCCTGGTGCAGGAGTCGGCCGCGCGCCGCGCGCCGGTCGAGCGTCTGGTGGAGCGGGTGTCGACCATCTTCGTGCCGGCGGTGGCGGCCGTGGCCATCGGGACGCTCCTGGTTGGCCTGAGCCGGGGCGCGGCGGAGCGCGGCGGCATGAGTGCTCTTGCGGTTCTCGTGGTCGCCTGCCCGTGCGCCCTGGGGATCGCGACGCCCCTCGTGGCCTCCCTCGCCACCGCGCGGGCGGCGCGCATGGGAGTGATCCTCCGATCCGGCGAGACCCTCGAGGTCCTGCCCCGCGCCCGGAGGCTCTTCCTCGACAAGACCGGGACGCTGACCCACGGCCTGCTTCAGGTCGTGGAGGTCACGGCGCTCGACGACACGGAGGCCGAGCCGGCCCTTGCCTGGCTGGCAACGCTCGAGTCCGCGGCCGAGCACCCCATTGGCAAGGCCGTCGTCGAGGAG
>VGFB01000729.1 GCA_016869015.1 Armatimonadota bacterium | reverse complement strand
CTCGAACGGCAAGACCGCCACCATGCCGCTGAGCAGCAGGAAGGCCACCGTGACGCCCGCCGCCGTCGCCCCGCGACCGACGGCGCAGGAGATACACAACGCAATCGACGCCACCGCAATCATCGACAGGCCCTGGAGGAGGTATGCGCAGGCCAGCTCCCGGACTGCCTGGAGTTCGGGGACGATCCGGAAGGCGTCATTGCCCCGCATGTCGATCCACACGAGGTCACCGCCGCCCAGGAACAAGTAGCCCAGCCCAAGGCCCGCTGCGCCCAGGAAGAGGGTGAGGCTGACGGCGTGGCCCGCGTTGACGAGCCACTTGGCCAGAACGACGTACGATCGGCGCACCGGCCGGGTGAGCAGGCTGCGAAGGGTGCCGCTGGAGCATTCGGAAGCCACGGCCCCGCCGGCCGCCATCGCCACCAGGGAGGCGACGAACACGTACACGGGTAACTTCGCGAAGAGAATCGCCCGGGGCACGAAGGCGGCCGTCATGATCTTGCCCGCCACGATGAAGTCGCCACCCAGGGACGCCTGGATCTGGGCCTTGGCCCGCCGCTCGTGCCCGCGGGCGTCCTTCGCCGCGCCGTAGACCACCAGCCCGGACATCGCCGCCAGCAACAGGAAGCCGGCGTAGGTGGCCCGGTGGCGGTAGAACTTCGCGAGCTCAACGCGCAGGGCCGCCAGCATTGCCGTTCTCCGCCATGAGAGTCAGGTAGATCTCCTCGAGGGAGGAGCGCGCCGGCGCCAGGCCCGAGACGCGCACTCCGGCCGCCACCAGGTCTCGGTTCAGCTCGGGAAGCAGATCGCCGTTCAGCGACACCCGCAGCCACCCATCGCGCGTCTCAGTGGACGTCACGTAAGGCAGCGCCTCGGCCACCTGTGCGGCCCGCGGCATGTCGTCGACCTGCACGTCCGCCTGGGCCGAGGAGCGCGCCAGGAGTTCGTCGACCGTCCCCGAGCGCACCAGCCGCCCTTGAGCGACCACGGCCACCTCGGTGCAGATCAGCTCGACCTCGTGCAGGAGGTGGCTGGACAGGAAGACCGTGAGCCCCTCCGCGTCCCGCAAGTGGCGCATGAGCTCCCGCACTTCCACCAGTCCCTGCGGGTCGAGGCCGGTGCCCGGTTCGTCCAGGATGATGAGCTCCGGCTTGGGCAGGAGGGCCTGCGCGATGCCGAGGCGCTGCTTCATCCCGTGCGAGTAGGCCCCGACGCGATCGTGCTGCCGTTCGCGCAAGCGCACGAGCTCGAGGACCTCGTCCACGCGGCGGCGTTCGCAGCCGCCGGAGAGCCGGGCCAGCAAGTCGAGGTTCTGACGGCCGGAGAGGTAGTCGTAGAACGCCGGGCCCTCGACCTGGGCGCCGACTCGGCCGGCGATGCGCAGCCGCTGTTGGGGGATGCGCGCCCCCAGGACACGCGCCTCGCCGCCATCGGGCCGCAGCAGCCCGAGGAGCATCCGGATGGTCGTGCTCTTCCCCGCGCCGTTGGGACCGAGGAACCCGAAGATGGCGCCCCGGCCGACCGTCAGGTCCAAGCCGTCCACCGCCACGCGCTTGCCGAACCGCTTGGTCAGGCCTGAGGTCTCGATCACCGGAGCCGTCGCCTCGCTCATGGTCGCTGCGCGTCCACAAACCGCGTCAGGGCGACGCACGCCCGGTCCTGCAGCTCTCGGACCTCGGCGCCCTCGCAGCCGTAGTTGTTCATCAAGATGCTGAACGTTACAGCACAACCATCGGGTGCGGTGACATAGCCGGCCAGCGCCGAGACCCCCCACAGCGATCCCGTCTTCGCGTGCACGCGCCCCTCAGCAGCCGTGCTCCGCATGCGGCGGGCGAGGGTGCCCGACGCGCCCGCCACCGGCAGAGACGCGAGAAGCGGCTCACAGAGGTCCGCTCGACCCGCCGCGTAGGTCAGGAGCCCCACGATGGCCCGGGGCGTCAGCAGATTGAGGCGGCTGAGACCCGATCCATCGCACAGCCGCAACGGGTGGACCGGAACGTCGATGTCCGGCAGCCACTGCTCGATCATGCCTGTGGCCTCAGAAGCCGTGCCCGGCCGCCCCTCTGCGAGCGGGACCGTGCGCAGCAGCGCCTCCGCAATCCCGTTGTCACTAGGGACGTTCATCGCCGCCAGAAGGTCACGCAGCGACGCAGACTCATGAGTGACCAGGGCCGAGGCATCCGCGGGCGTCTCGCCTCGACGGCAAGCGCCCTCGACAGCGATGTCGCGGGCCATCAACGCCGCGTGGAGCAACCGCGCCGCGTACAGGTCGGGCTCCTCCAAGGAGAGGACGGCCGATGCCCTGGCTCCCGCCGGGAGGGGCCCGGTCGCGGCGACCACGTTCTGGGCTCGCCGGCGGAACACGACCGGTCGGGGCGCATCGGCGGCGCCGGTCACGCAGCCGGGATCCACCGACAGATGGTCGCCGGGCGGCGTGAGGTCCAGCCGACAAGGGTCTCCCGCTCGCTCCCCGCCGACGATCTCGGCGCGAACGGTGTTACCGTCGACGCCAAGCCCGCACACCTGAGCCGAGTAGGCGTAGGTCTCGTCGTCCCAGGCCCAGCCCAGCCCCAGCGGCGGCCCTGGAAAACACGAGCTGTCCGCCACGATGTCCCCACGGATCGTGCGAACACCCTGGGCGGCGATCTCCTCGGCGAGGCGCGTCAGATCCTCGTGGCGGAGTGTGGGATCGCCGCTGCCGCGCAGGTACAGATCGCCGTCGATGACGGGGCTCCCCTCCCCAGGCGAGGCGGCACAGAGGGTGGTGGAGTAGCGGAAGGACGGGCCGAGGAAGCGGAGTGCGGCCAACGAGGTGACCAGCTTCATGTTCGAGGCGGGCATTAGCGCGCGGTCGGGGTCGCGCTCGTACAGCGTCTCGCCGGTCCTCAGGTCCACGACCAGGCAACCCACCGAGGCGGACGCGAGCTTCGCGTCGGCGAAGACGGCATCCAGCCGGCGCTCCAGCCACGGCGATTCGGCGGGGGCGCTCGCGAGCGCTCCGACGTAGAGAACGAACGCCGTGAGGGCCAGTGTCCGGGGGCGGTAGCCTGTCATGGGCCCCGATTATAGCACGGCGAGCGCCGCGCCGCCACGCTTCACGGGCCGGTTGCGTGCTGGTCGGGCCCCGCGTAGACCTGGCGGTAGTCACGTTTGAGCCTCTCCAGCCGGTCCGCTCTCGCCCACAGCCAACCCCAGCGCGGGGTGCGGCCCCAGCCCTCGACCACATTGAGGGCCGGCCGGATGTACCGAGCATAGGCGCGCTGTCCGGCTCGCGCGCGCTCGCGCTCGGCGCTGGGGCGGGGCTGGAAGTGCGGGTCCATCTCCGAGGTCGCCTGCCCGAGGTAGCTCGATGCGAAGTACCACTTCTCCCCCCAGTACTGGATCCAGTCGTAACGCCGCGGGACGTTGATCCACTTGGGGTAAGGCTCC
>VGFB01000728.1 GCA_016869015.1 Armatimonadota bacterium | reverse complement strand
ACTTGACGAGGCGGGACAGGAGCTGGGTCGGGCGGTTCTCCACGACCAGCAGCGCGCCAGCCGCAAGGGCCGCGAAGGCGCCGAGGAGGGGCGCCCAGCAGGACACGACCCAGGCCGCCGCCCCGATCGCTGCGAGCGGAGCATAGACGACCATGAAGGTGGAGTAGGCCGGGAACGGGTCGATCTCGGTGACGTAGCCGGCCTCGCGGAGTTGCGCGGCCAGCCACTCCGCCGCGGCGCGCTCACCCTCCGAGCCGCAGAGTCGAGGGCCGATGTCCACCGACAGCGCGCGGACGGACGCCATCACGGCAGCTTCGCGGGAGTCCTGCATGAGGCCGGGAGTTCGCCATGTCGGCCAGTCAGGGCCTCCTTGGCGCCGCTTGGCCGTTCGCCAAGCCATCAACGGCCTTCACGGAGAGCCGAAAGGGGGCTATACTGAGGGCCCCGTTGCGGAGTAGGGCAACGGTACCCCTTGGTGAAGGAGCACCGTCGACATGCGCAGAGGCTTCACGCTGATAGAACTGCTCGTGGTCATCGCCATCATCGCCATCCTGGCGGCCATCCTCTTCCCGGTCTTCGCCCGGGCGCGCGAGAAGGCCCGGCAGGCGTCGTGCATCTCCAACCTGAAGCAGATCGCCCTGGCGGGCCTCATGTACTCGCAGGACTACGACGAGCGGTACCCCAATGCCTACCTCTACCACGGCACATGGGGCGACCCGAACGTCCTTCGCTTCTGGCCCTACCAGTTGGAGCCGTATACGAAGAACTGGCAGTTCATCCTCTGCCCGAGTCACCGCTGGCTGTACACCTGGTCGAATCCGGACTTCGAGGCGAGCTATGTGATCACCCACATCAGCCAGAATCGGGCCGGGCAGTATTGCGAGCCGATGTCCGGCGGTGCCGCCGCCCAGATCGCCGACGTCGCCGGCACCATCTGGCTGGCCGAGACCACGAACTCCGCGGAGATCTTCGGCCCCTGGTCCGGAGACCCCGACCCTCTCGTGTTCACGGAGCGAGGCACCCAGAACCGAGTCTGGGAGGGCCATAACGACGGCGGGGACTATGCCTTCGCCGACGGCCATGCCAAGTTCCTGAAGGACACGACCCCGGGCATGTGGACCTCCACGAGCGGGGACTGAGGTCTCCGGTCGGCGAGGTTCGATGGGAAGCGATGGCGCCCTCGTTCGCCGGCGCGGGTGGTCGGCGGAGGAGGGCGTCTGCGCTTCCACGGAGTGACGCGCGTCTTCCCCGGTGGCCCCGTTCTGTGCTATGATCGCGCGGCCTGCCTCGGCTCAGGTGGCGGGCAACCCCAGGTCTGCATCGGATGGAGGCGATTCCCCAGGTGACACGGAGACTGATCGTGATCCCCGAGCGCTGCTCGGGGTGTCGGATCTGCGAGTTGGTGTGCGCCATCGAGCATTTCGGCGTGAACAACCCCAAGAAGGCGCGCATCCGTGCGATGGTGCTGTACCCGCATCCCGTCATCCGCATGCCGATCGTGTGCTTGCAGGGCGACGCCAAGTGCGGCGAGAACTGCCGGAAGGGCGCGATTAACCGCGAAAACGGCTTGGTGGTGCTAGACGAGGACAAGTGCGTCTCGTGCCAGCAGTGCGTGACCTCCTGCCCGTTTGGGGCGATGTTCGTTCACGACCAGGTCGAGGTCCCTTTCAAGTGCGATCTGTGCGGGGGGGATCCACAGTGTGTGAAGGAGTGCCCGAAGGCCGCGCTGGTCTACCAGCCCGAGCACGTTCAGGGCCAGGCACATCGGCGCGACACCGTCCTGCGCTACGCCCACATGCGGGAGGTGGTGTACGAGGAGGAGGGCGAGCCGAAGCGGCTGCGGTATGCGGAGATCGAGACCGGGAGGAGCCACGATGAAGCCTAGAGGCGGCTACCACTACCGCATCGCCCACGTCGATCTCACCACCGGCCAGTCCGACCGGCGCGCGTTCGATGAGGAGTTCGCGCGGACGTACGTGGGCGGGCGCGGGTTCAACGTCAAGCTCGTGGCCGACAACCTGGCTCCGGGCCTCGATCCGCTGGGCCCCGACAACCTGCTGGCCATCTGCCCCGGCGTGCTGAACGGCTGCTACCTACCGAGCGCGGGGAAGACCTCCTTCTCGTTCATCTCGCCGGCGACCGGCCTCTACGGCGACTCGAACATGGGCGGCATTTTCGGATCGGAGATCCGGCAAGCCGGCGTGGACGGCCTCGCGATCCGCGGACGGGCGCCGAGGCTGTCGTACCTCTTCATCGACGACGATGAGACCCGGATCATCGAGAACGAGGCACTGGCGGGCAAGGGGAGCGTGGAGACCGAGGGGCTCATCCGCGAGCAGCTCGGGGACGACGAGGTCCGCGTGGCCTCCATCGGCCCGGCGGGCGAGAACCTCGTGAAGATCGCCTGCGTCACCAGCGAGCTGTCGCGGAATGCCGGACGGTGCGGGGTTGGCACTGTCTTCGGCTCCAAGAACCTCAAGGCCATCGCCGTCCGGGGCTCCAAGGACATTCCGGTGGCCGACGTGGCCCGCCTGAGGAGGCTCGCGAAGGCGGGGTTTGACGCGCTCCGTTCGCACCGCCTGTTCGAGTTCTGGCAGCAGCAGGGCCTGATGTCGGTCATCGACTACGTGAACAGCATTGGCGTGATGCCGACGCACAACTTCATGGACGGCGTGTTCGACCGCGCGGATCAGGTCAACGGCGTCGTCATGGAGGACCACTACAAGATCGGGGACGGGAACTGCCATCTCTGCCCGATGTGCTGCAGCAACGTCTGCCTGGTGAAGGACGGCCGCTATGCGGGCACCGTGATTGAGGGGCCCGAGTACGAGACGGCCTGCATGTTCGGGCCGAACCTGGGCGTCGACGACTTCGCCTTCGTCATCCGCGCCAACTATCTGTGCGACCATCTGGGCGTCGACACGATCTCGGCGGGCAACCTCATCGGGGTGATGATGGAGGCGGTCGAGACGGGCCTGCTGACGCCGGCCGATGTAGACGGCCTGCCCATGCGCTGGGGCGATCAGGAGTCGATCACCGCGCTGCTGCACAAGATGGCCTACCGCGAGGGCGTGGGCGACGTGCTGGCCGACGGGTCGCGGAGGGTCATCGAGACCTGGCCGCAGCTCAAGCCGATCATCTCGCAGGTGAAGGGCCTCGAACAGTCGGCCTACGACGGGCGCGTAGCCGCCTCGATGGCGCTGGCCTACGGCACGTCGGACATCGGCGCCCACCACGCGCGGGCGTGGCCGATTGCCAAGGAGCTGGAGCTGGGCGCGGGCTGGACGCTGGAGGACAAGGCGGACATCGTCATCTACCACCAGACGGTTCGCCCGCTGTTCGACATGCTGGGCGTGTGCCGGCTTCCGTGGATCGAGCTGGGCTTCGATGAGACCCAGTACGCGGGCTTCTACTCCGCGGTGACCGGGGTCGA
>VGFB01000727.1 GCA_016869015.1 Armatimonadota bacterium | reverse complement strand
CCTCATTCCGCTCTCCTGGTGTCGGGCGGCCGGGCGCCTGGGCGGCTATGCCCTGTACGCGATCTCGCCTCGGCGCCAGCGCCTGGCGGACGCCAACCTGGTGGCGGCCTTTGGCGACCGCTTCTCATCTCGGGAGCGGCGGGCCATCCGGCTGCGCGTGGCCCAGAACATGACCACGCTGTTCGCCGAGCTGTTCAAGATGCGCACGCTCACCCGCGAGGAGATCATGGCGCTGGTCCCGGCCGACGGTATCGACCGACTCCACGCGGCGCTGGCCCGGGGCAAGGGGGCAATCCTCATCAGCGCCCACTTCGGCAACTGGGAAGCGGCGGGCGCGCGTCTGGCGGCGGAGGGAGTGGACGTGGCCGTCGTGGCCCGCGATGCCTCGGACGCCGACGTGGCCTCAATGATCAACTCCTCGCGAGCGGGGGTGCAGTTGCGCGTCATCCAGAAGGACAGCGCTCTTGGCATGGTGCGCCATCTCCGCGCCAACGGAGTCCTGGCCATCCTCCCCGATCAGCACTCGAACGAGGACCCCGTTCGCGTGAACTTCCTCGGGCGACCCGCCTGGTGTGCCCGGGGGCCCGCCATGCTCGCCCTACGCACGGGTTGCGCCGTGGTTCCCGGCTTCGCCCTCCGGGAGCCCAACGGCTCGCTACGGGGCTACATCCTGGAGGAGATCCCCCGCCCGGGAACGGAAGACGGGGAGGCAGCCGTCCAGGGACTGATGCAGCGGATCTACGACGTGATCGGCGGGCAGATCACGGCGCACCCCGAGCAGTGGCTCTGGTTCCACAACCGCTGGAAGGAATACTCTCCGCCGCAGAGCGAGGCGGAGGTCGTCGACGCCGCCGAGGACGGCGCATGAGCCTGGCGCCCTTGAGGGTCTTGCACCTCATCACTCCCAAGCGCTTCTCGGGCGCCGAGCGCGTCTGCGCGCAGCTCTGTGAGCAACTGCAGGGGCGCGGGCACGACGTGCTCGTGGTGACGAAGTCGCTCGCGGGCTTCGAGGCGGACCTCGACCGCCATGGCGTCCCCTTCCGCACCGCCCGCATCGGCAACAAGTTCGACTTCAGCCGAATCTTCGCCATCATGGGTCACATCCGCCGCTACCGGGCGGACCTCCTCCACACACACCTGTCGACGGCCACCCAGTGGGGGACGATCGCCGCGCACTTCGCCGGCATCCCGTGCGTGGCGCATGTGCACGCGATGAACCGCGCGATCTGGTACATCTGGGCGACGCGCGTCATCGCCGTGGCCGACGCAGTGCGTAGACACCTCCTGGAACAGGGCCTGCGCCCCGACCGCGTGGACGTGATCCACAACGCCGTTGAGGTGGACGGACTCCCCGAGGTCGATGGCGCCGCCGTGCGCCACAGCCTGAACGTCCCCCCGGGTACCCCGCTCATTGCCGTCGCCGCGCATCTCTCCAGGCGGAAGGGCCTGCACGTTCTTCTGCAGGCCATGCCCCATGTCCGTCGCCGAGCGCCCAATGCCCAGTGTCTCCTGATGGGCGAGGGCTCCTGCCGCGGCCCGTTGGAGGCGCAGGCGAGTGCGCTGGGCCTTGGCGACGCGGTGAAGTTCCTGGGCTTTCGAGATGACGCGAGAGAGCTGATGTCCGCCGCCGACGTGGTCTGTCTGCCGTCAATCGCAGGCGAAGGGCTCCCGATGGCCCTCCTCGAGGCGATGGCGCGCCGCCGGCCGGTCGTGGCGACCCGTCTGGCCGGGGTGCCGGAGGCCGTCGTCGACGGGGAGACCGGCTTTCTCGTTCAGCCGGGGGATGCCGAGCAGCTGGCCGACCGGCTCGCGACGCTGCTTACGCAGCCCGACCTGCGCCGGCGCCTCGGCGAGGCCGCGCGCGCGTTGGCCGTCCGGTGCTTCAGTCCGGGGGTCCGCTGCGAGCGGGTCGAGGCAGTCTACCGTGACGCCCTCGCCCAGAAGCGCCGCTGAGCCGACCCGCCGCTCCCTCCATCCGAGCTCAGGGCTTCCGATGGATCAGCACGTACTGGTGGTGGACGTTGGAGATGAAGTGGTAAGGGATGCCGAAGGGGTAGAGGTTCTTGTTGTCCTGGGCGAGGATGGTGATGGCCTTGAGCGGGTAGCCGGCGGTCTCCAGGACGCGGGCGACGTCGGCGTGGTGGAGCACGAAGCGGCTGCCGTGGCGGAAGTCCGAGACGATGACGCAGAGATGGGCCCCGGACTTGAGGGCCGGCAGCGCCAGCGAGAAGACCGCGCCCAGCGTCGCCAGGAACGGGTCGTACCCCGCGATGTTCCCCAGGTCCGCGCCTGACTCGCTGTAGTGGGTAGCGAGGCCCTTGTCGACGCGCTCCGCCTGCGCCTTGAGCCCCGGCTTCTTGCGCAGCATCGACCAGTAGGGCGGGCTGGTCAGGAGGAGATCGAAGGCGTCCGGGGGCAGCGTCGGCAGGGCCTCGCGCGCGTCGGCCCGGAGCAGTTCCTGCCGCGCGCCCCCGGGCCCGGCCTCGTCCCGCAGGCGCTCGCGCGCCACCCGGGCCCACTCCTCCGAGAGCTCTATGCCGAGGCCCAGGCGCTCGGCCTGCGCGCAAGCGATGAGCGTCGAGCCCGTGCCGACGAAGGGGTCCAGGACGCGCCCGCCGGGCTTGGTGAACAGCTCGATGAGCCGCGTGACGTCCGCCTCGGAGAAGGTCGCGGGGTGTTGGCTCTTCAGCTTGCCGCGGGGCGGCGTTCGGCTGAACACGAAGCTGGGGACGAGCTGCTCGAGGAGCTGCTCGGCGGCCTCGTCCCCCCGACGCTCGCGGAGCCACGCCACGAACTCGCCCCACGCCTCCGCGTCCAGGCCGGTCGGCTCGCGACCCAGGGCGCGGACCCAGAAGCTCTTCGTGGCCTTGAGCCACTCGCGGTTGGGCAGGTCGTTCAGCCGGTTGCGGGGGTCGGCGGGTTCGGGCATGGTCGTGCCGGTTCGCGGGTCGGTCGCCGCGGAGGCGACGGCGCGGGGGGCCGGGCACACCCCGCCCCCCGCGACTCAGGCCGTCAGGCGCAGCGCTACGTCCCCGCCGCGGCGGCGATCGCGATGCGGGTGATCCCCGCGCCCTTGTCCGGGGTTACGGTGATGACCTTGCCCTGGTTCTCACCCTCGTTGAAGATGATCACGCAGCTGTCGGGCGAGTCCATCACCGTGTTGCCCTCGGCGTACTTGTCCTTGTAGAACTTGGCCACCTTGTCGAGCGCGTCCTGCGAGGTGAGGGTGACCTGGGCGATGGAGCCTCCGCCTTCCCCGCTGACGGTGGACTTGCCACCGCTCTCGACCTCGGCGCCCGGGTAGAAGGCTACGCCGATGTCCTCCTCGGAAACGGCGTCTTCGCCGACCTCGGTCGTGCTCTTCTGGCCCTCGGGGCCGACCACCGTTGTCTTCTGGCTGCCATCGCCGCTCTTGTCGGTCTCGACCTTGACCTCCT
>VGFB01000726.1 GCA_016869015.1 Armatimonadota bacterium | reverse complement strand
CCCCGCTCGTCCACTGCCGTGATCGGCAAGGGGCAGGGCGCCACGACACGCATCCCCGCCAGGATCCTCCCCCCGCCTTCGCCGACCACCGCCGCGATCGCTCTTCCGCTCGAGATCGTCTCCACAGAGAGCGAGGCGATGGTCCGCTCACCATCGAGCGCACTCATCTCCATCCGCGGCAGCAGTGCCTCCCCGCGTCGTTGAAGGTACATCACCACGGTCGTGCCGGCGACCTCCACGACCTCTGCCTCGATCTCGCAGGCACTGCGCTCCGGTGCAGCCGACAGGAGGGCAGGCAGCACGAGCACACTCGCTACGCAGGCTGCGAGGGGCCGCGGCAACATCGTTCCTGCCGGCACACTGTCTGCCATAGGGCGCCTCACACAGAGCGCATTGCGTTCTCCATCACAGGGGTTCGCGTTCCCTTGGTGGTTCTCCTCCTGCCTTGGCAGCCGGCGTTCCGTGCCGTCGCCATCCCAACCAGCGACTGCCCCGTGTAGTTCCTCGCGACACGAGCGCGTCTGGTGGCTTGCGCCGGAGGACATTGGCCACCTCTTGGCACACTGAGCCATCCGGATCCTGCGAGGCCCGCGATGGTGGACATCCACGGCCACAGCCTGCCCGGCGAACGTCATCAGCGCATCCCTCGTCGTCCTGGACCACCAGGTGCCTGTCCTGCGGCTCACGGTGGGCCTGTCTGACTACCGGGACTACCTCGCCGGTCGTCTCTCCGGCGCAGACCTGTCGGGGCGGTGGACAGTCGACGCGGGCTTGGGACCAGACATCCACCCCTCTCTCATCACCGCCAGGACCGGTCGCCGCGCCGACACGCGGCTGACGGTGGACCCGTCATTCACACCGACCTTCCGGTCGATCGTGGGCTCGGAGGAAGTGTCTCTCGCCCTACGGACCGCCCTCCGCTCCGAAGCCGATGTCGACTTGGGCGGCGGGTGGCAGATACGGGCGGCCGACGAGTTGAGACCCATCAACCACTTCGGTGACCTCGACCGCTACTGCTCTGACGACTTCCTCAACGTCAACTACAGCGCGCGCCTGGGACCCAGGCTCCTCACGCACGTGGCCGGTGGCGAGTTCGCCGACGACCGCAGGGGGATCGCGGCCGAAGCCTTCGTCCTCCCTGGACCCGGGCCGTTCCTGCTCCGTGGTTACGCGGGCCGTCTGGAGGATCGGCGCTTCGGGCCCGGGGGCGGCCATAAGCGGTCGTACCTCGGCGATGCACGGTACTGGTTCAGCGGCCTGAACATGGAGGCCAGCGTGACCGCCGGCAAGTACCTCGACCTCGACGGAGGACTCACGCTGGGCTTGCGCCGCTTCTTCGGCGATCACGAGCTGAAGCTGGAGTACCGCGACACGGACCATGCCAACGTGCTCTTGGCGCAGGCCACGGTGGCGCTCGGGCCTCGCCGCTACCCGCGGCCCGGCCGCGTGCGCTTCCGGCTCGGCGACCATATCGGCCAGGGCTGGCGCTCAGTTGCCTCGGGTGAGGATACCACGCTCGACATCGCCTCCCTCGTCGGCAACCAGTTGCGCTTCTTTGACCTCTCGGACGCCTTCCTCAATCGCGACCGCCTCAACGCCCAAGCCCTTCGCGAGCGCGTCGATGTACTTCGACGAACGGCCGCCCCCGTAGCCTCTCGGTAACCTCACTGGTTCTGGCAGACTTCGTCTGGTGCTCGGGCCGTGCAGCGAGTGCACTTCCGTCTCTTGCGAACTGCCGCGCCGCGCGACTGCGTTCCCCGTGGGGGCCTGCCTCTCATGCCATCTCCGTTACATCGCCCCGAGGGAACGTTGCGGGTGCTCATGCGCAGTGTGGTATATGGCCCCTTGGAAGCGCGTAGCGCAGGGTCGTGGCACGAAATCCACGACTCACGTCCCAACCCAGGGGAGGCACACCCACCATGAAGCGTCGCAGCGGTTTCACTCTGATCGAGGTCCTGATCGTCATCGTTGTGATCGCCATCCTCGCGGCGATCGTTGTCCCGCGGTTGCTCGGCGCCGGTCGCGAAGCGCGCGAAGCCAGCCTGCGGGCCCATCTCCAGGAGGTCCGTAACGCCGTCGGTCTGTTCCAGGCGCAGATGGGCGACTACCCCGCCGCCCTCGCCGACATCATGGCCACGAGCGCGCCGGCCACCGGCGCGAACGGCGTGACGTTCAACGCCAATGACTTCCGCGGGCCCTACCTGACGACGGCCGACGGCAACCTGCCCGACAACCCGATCTCCGGCGGCAACACGGTCGGCACCGACTGGGTCTACACCGCCACCACCGGCGCGATCAAGGCCAAGGCCGGCACCGCCGTGGACGGCACCGACTACAGCAACTGGTAAACCTCACGCTCTGCGCGGGGGCTGGAAACGGGGCAGTCTCGCCACCCGCGAGACTGCCCCGTGGGATTCGGATACCACGACACACTTGCCTCCTCACGTTTCCCCCTCTATAATCACAGCAGACCAGACGGATGTTGGAGAGCCCACCCGATGCCCATCTTCGAATACGAGTGTCTCGACTGCCGAACCATCAATGAGGTCCTGGCCCAGCGTGGGGCCAAGGCGCCCGCCTGCCCGGAGTGCGGCGGCGGCAACGTGCGCAAGGCCTTCAGCGTGTTCGCCGTGTCGACCCCGGCGTGTCCCTCCGAGCGCAAGTGCGAGAACGACGGCCCCCGCGGAGGCTGCCCGATGAGCGGTCAGTGCCGGCTCGGGGCCTGAACCGCCCCGAGAAGGAAGCCCAGCGTCTCTCGCGAACCTCCCCGCGTTCTGCCGCGGACCGTTCCCGTCAACCCTTCTGCAAGGAGCCTGGTACGATGGACAAGGTGCGCGTGGCGCTCATCGGCGCCGGCGGCATGGCGAACGGCGTGCATTACCCCTCCCTCGCGACGTTCGAGGACGTTGAGCTCGTCGGGCTGTGTGACCTCGTGGAGGACAAGCTCAACGCGACCGCCGACCGGTTCGGCATCGAGAAGCGCTACACCGACTACCGGAAGATGCTCGAGGAGACCGCGCCGCAGGCGGTGTACCTCCTCATGCCGCCACACCACCTGTTCGACCTCGCGATCCATGCGCTGGAGGCCAAGCTGCACCTCTTCATCGAGAAGCCGCCGGGCGTGACGACCGAGCAGACGCAGCAGATGGCCCTCGCCGCCGAGCGGGCCGGCGTGGTCGCGATGGTCGGCTTCAACCGGCGGTACATCCCCCTGCTCACCCAGTGCCGGGACATGGTCACGGAACGCGGCGACATGCTCCACTGCGTCGCCACGTTCTACAAGCACCACTTCGCCGGGGCCTACTACAAGGGGGCCATCGACATCCTGCGCTGCGATTGCATCCACGCGGTGGATACGCTCCGGTGGATGGCGGGCGCCGACCTCGCGGACGTGGTCGGCGATGTCCGCTACCTGTGCGAGGAGACCTACGCCAACGCG
>VGFB01000725.1 GCA_016869015.1 Armatimonadota bacterium | reverse complement strand
CGAGCCGCTTGGTGAGGTTCACCGTCCGGATCATGCGCCTACCACAGGTAGCCCTTACCGCCGAGCTTCTTGAAGCTGATGAGCGTACCGGCCGCGATGAGCACCATGATCAGCGCCAGCACGACCGCGCGCTCGATCTTGGCCTCCGAGTAGTTCAGGAACATCGAGATGGGAAGCACTTCGGTCTTCCCCGGGGTCGCCCCGCAGAAGAACAGGATCGGCCCGAACTCCGAGAGCGCTCGCGCCCACGTCATGATCGCTCCGGCGATCAGCCCGTTGCGGGCGAGGGGGAGCGAGACGCGCCAGAAGGCCTGCCAGGACGAGCAGCCCAGGCTGCGCGCGACGTGCTCGAGGCGGGGGTTGATGCTGTCGAAGGCGGCCTTCAGCGCGCGGATGCAGAACCCGGCGGCGACCATGAACTGCGCGAGGGGTATCCCCCACGCCTCGTACATCATCGCGAACCCGAACCGGCCCTCGAGGAACGCATCGATGCCGAAGCCCTTCGGGCCGAAGGCCACGAGGAGACTCAGGCCGATGACCGGCGGAGGGATGACGATGGGAAGGTCGATGATGGTGTCGATGATGGTCGCGCCGGGGAGCTTGAAGCGGCTGAGCACGTAGGCCGACGGCAGCGCGACGATCACCGAGGCGATCAGGGTGATGGTGGAGGTGAGCAGCGAGAGACGGATGGCAAACCAGACCTCGGCGCGCCCGGTCGTGAGGGCCTGCCGCCAGTGCACGGCCTTGGGGTACATCAGGTCGGCGACCAGCAGCGTGAGGACCATCCCGACGAAGAGCATCAGGAAGGCCGCCAGGAAGGCCCGGAACAGGATGTCGCGGCGGGCCGCCGGCGAACTGCGGGCATCAGGGAGGGGTTCAGTCATCACTTGGGTGGGAGGCCCGCGGGCGCCTGCAGCTCCGGGTCCACACCAGTGGCGTGTCAGCCGTGGTTCTGGCAGTTGCCGTTTGTCGTCGTGGGTCGGCTCACCAGAGCCGACGCCGTCCGGCATTGACCTGAAGGCTCTGTCGGCTCTGGTGAGCCGACCCACGACGACCCAAGGCTTCACGGCTGACACGGCACTAGCGCGGTGTCACTCGTGGTTGTTTGCATTTGTGGACGGCCCGTTCCGCACGCCCATCCGTCGCCGTCGTAGGACGGAGCGCTGCTCCGTCACTGTCGTTGTCGAGGTGGGCCCTTCGAGCGACGACGACACATCCTCACAATCACGAGTGACGGCGCACTAGGCGTGGCGGACGGCGATCGGCCCATAGCCGTGCTTCTTGAAGATGTCCTGTCCCTCGGCGCTCTCCACCAGCTCCATGAACAGTTGCGCCTGGTCGGGATGCCGACTGAACTTGAGCGTCCCCAGCGGGATCTGAGTCTTGTAGGCGTACTTCCGGTCGATCGGGACCACCCGCACCTCCCCCTTGACCAAGTGCGCGGTCGCGTCCCAAACGATGGCCGCATCGAGACCTTCGAGCTTGACGGAGTTCGCCAACTCCACCACGTTCAGCGCGTTCATCGTGACGTTGCTCTCCACAGCCTCCCACGATCCGGCCTTCTCAAGCACAGCCTTGGCCGCGACCCCGGCCGCGGTCTGCGGCGCCGCGCCCAACCCCACCTTCAGCCCCGACTTGCCCAGATCGGCCAGGGACTTCACGGTCTCGTCCCCCAGCGGCGTGATGATGACCGTCTCCATCGTCGCCACCGGTACGGCCTCCACGATGAAGTCCTTCGCCTTCGCCTGGTCCATGTACTCCGACTCCCCGGGCATGTACAGGTCGCCCTTCCGGGAGAACTCGATGTCGGCCAGCAGGCACCCCGAGCCCTTGTAGGCCAGGTCCACGTTCGTGCCGGTTCGCTCCTCAAACAGCGCGGCGATCTCGTCCATCGGCGGGCGGATACCGGCCCCGCAGTGCACCAGCAGCGCCTGAGCCCGCTGTCCCGCGTTGGCCTTGCGAGGGCCGAAGTACCACTTCTGCCAGATCTCGGAGGCCTCGTCCGTGTCCAGGAACGCGGCGAAGGCGCGCGCAAGGGGCTCATTGTCCGTCCTCGAGAGCACCCCGGCGGTGCAGTAGAACGGCGTGTAGAGGTCTTCGGGGACGTTCCCCACCAGCTCCGTCTTCTTGGGCAAGCTGTCCTTCGGCTCGGTCTCGCCCTTGGCCACCTCATGGACACAGGGGCCGTAGATGAAGGCCGCGTCGGCCTTCTTCTGACCCACCATGACCTTCAACTCCGCCGGCTGCTTGGTGGTGACGATCTTCCCCGCCTTCTGCAGCTTGTCCCACAAGCCCGCCTTCTTGAGCGCCTCGGCCGCATACGCGCCGTTGGAGTTCTCCGTGGGCTCGGCCAGCGCGACCACCTGCACCTTCGGGTTGCCCAGATCGGTGAAGATCCGAACGCCGGCTGGGTTGCCCTTGGGGACAATCAGCGAGATGTAGTTGCCTGCATGGGCCACTTCGGTGCCCGGGATGAGCTTGCCGGCGTCCAGCAGTTCCCGCGCGACCGTGTCGCCCAGGTCCATGAAGACGTCACCCTCCTGCAGCTTGTCCTCGAGGATCATCGTGCGCAGGACGTTGATGTTCTCCACCCGCTGGTTGAGCTTGACCCCCGGATGCTTGTCGATGAAGATCTGCTTCGCATCCATGAAGGGGCCCAGCTGCCCGCACGGCACCAGCACCGTGATCTCGCCGGAGAGCGGGCCCGTGTCTCCCGCCGGCTGAGACGCCGCCGGAGGAGCCTTCGGTGTCGCCTGCTCGCGGCATCCGCCGGTCCAGACGGCCGCGGCCAGCAGAGCCGCCGCCAGGCCGATCCGGAGCCCGTAGTCCACGCCAACCCGTCCGTGTCGCTGCATCTGGTCTCTCCCTGGGATGAGAGCATGGCGGCCGCCACAGTGCCGTCCCTGGATTATAGGGGCAATCTCACCTTGTTACAACGGCTGCGACGCGCCTTCGGCCTCAAGCCTGCAGGACGCCGGCGAAGGTCCTTCGGAGAACTGCGGGAGATTCGATGAAGTCGGCCTTCACCCCGGCAGGTGTCGGGCATCGAGGCGGAGAAGGCCTGTGTTACGCAGTGCCTATCGGGTAACAATGGCGGGCCGCACGCAGCGCGGAGGCCTGCCGGCAGGGGAGCGCCCCATGGAGAACGTGACGCGGTTCAGCGTCTCAATGGAGCCGGGGCTTCTGCGGGCCTTTGACCGGCGCCTGAAGCGCTCGGGGTATGACAGCCGCTCACGCGCGGTGGCCGACATCGTGCGAGCCTACCTGGTCGATGGGCAATGGCAAGACGCCGGAGCGCGCGTCGTGGGCACGGTGACGATCGTGTACGACCACCGCAACCGCGACGTGGAGCAGCGCTTGACCGAGCTGCAACACGCTCACCACGACGCCATCGCGTGCGCGACCCACGTGCACCTGGACCACGATGACTGCCTGGAGGTGATCGTGGTGCGCGGGA
>VGFB01000724.1 GCA_016869015.1 Armatimonadota bacterium | reverse complement strand
GCTGCGGCGCAGCAGTTCCTCGGCCTCCTGGCGGTCCCGTGACCCGATCAGGTTCCCCAGACTGTGGAGCACCTGGGCCTGCCCGTGCCGGTCCCCGAGCGCCTCCAGGAGCTTCAGGCTGCGGCGCAGCAGGTCCTCGGCTTCGTGACGGTCCCGCGACCCGCTCAGGCTCGCCAGACTGTGGAGCACCTGGGCCTGCTGGTGCACGTGGCCAATCTGCTCCCCAAGCTTCAGGCTGCGGCGCAGCAGTTCCTCGGCCTCCTGGCGGTCCCGTGACCCGATCAGGTTCCCCAGACTGTGGAGCACCTGGGCCTGCCCGTGCCGGTCCCCGAGCGCCTCCTCAAGTTCCAGCCAGCGGCGCAGCAGATCCTCGGCCTCCTGGCGGTCCCGCGACCCGATCAGGTCCCCCAGACTGCGGAGCACCAGCCCCAGGTTGTTCAGCGTCATCGCCACGTCGGGCGTGAAGGCCTCGGGCTCCCGCTCCGCCAGGGCGCGGCGGAGGGTCAGCGCGTCGCCGAACGCGGCGAGGGCCTCCCGATGCCGTCCCCGAGCGGCCTGCGCAAGACCGATCCAGGCAGCACAGCGAGCCTCGTCGGGCGTGCGGGCCTCCGCGTGGGCGAGGTCGCGCATCCGCTGGGCCAGATCGGCTGCCTCAGCGAACCGACGGCAGCGGTAGAGGAGGGCCACAACCTGAAGGGCGGTCCGGAACCGTGTCGACGCGCTCTGGGGCGTCGGATCGTGGGCTTCCAGGTCGAAGAGAACGTCCTGGAGGGCGGCGAGGCGCTGTTGGGCGTGGGCCAAGGGGAGTGCTGCAAACTCCGACCCATCGGCGAACGGACTCAGGGCTTCGAAGGGGGGGGCGTCGTGACGGCCGGGCACGAAGTGCAGCGTGCGGATCGCGGAGCTCCACGCGACCAAGTCCGGAGCCTCCTGGACGAGGAGGTCGTGCGTCCCGCCATCGACCCAGAGGACGACGGGCCGACGAAGCTCACGCGCCCACTGCTCCCGGCGGAGGTTCATGGCTCGAAGGACGGCCGGCAGGCCGGCTTGCTCGGCGCCGCAGGCGCCGAGGCCGGTTACGCACAACGGCGACCCGTCCGGGGGCGCCTGGGAGATGATCTCGCGCAGCGGGTCCCGGCATCGCGATGGGAGGTCGATCTCGGTGAGCGAGCGGCCGTGGGACACGAGGAGGCGGCGCAGGCGATCGACCGTCCGGCGGCGGAGGTCTTCCGCGGGCGAGACCAGGATGATGAGCACGAACCCGTCCGCCCACAGCAGCGTGCGCCCCAACTCCCAGAAGACTTGCTCGTTCTCCAGGGCCGGCGCCGCGCGGTCCTCCATCCTATTGCACCTCGCGGGCGAGGGCGTCCTTGAAGGGCTGCAGTCGACGGAGACACGGGTGAACGGCGTACCACTGGCTTGGGATGCACTCGTCGTCCGCTTCCTCGGCGTCCTCATGGGTGAGGAGGCAGTCCTGGAACAGGAGGTTGCGGCCCTCGGCCGAGAACGGACGGCCGAGGGGGTTGCGTTCCGCCTGGGCGAGTGTGGCCCATTCATCCGGGGTCCGCCCAGTGGCCAGGGTGTTCGAGAGCCCGGCGACGGCCCGGTTCGCGCTGTCGAGCATCACGGGCGGCGCCCCGGCGGCATGGAGCGCCTCCCGGGCGAGGCGCACGAGGTGGCGAACGTGGCCTCCGGAGTATCGACAGAGGCGCTCGAGGGCCTCCTCCTCGAAGAGGGAGAGCTCGCAGCGGGCGCCGATGATGTCCCGCATCCGCTGCTCGCCGTCGGGGAACGGGTCGCCCGCCAGCGTGCGGACCTTCACCGCGGGGAGCCAGCGGCAGTGGCTGAAGGTGCTCTCAACCTCGCTGCCCCGGCCAGCACTGAACAGGGCGGGCGGAGTCGTCAGCACGAAGTGGACAGGCAACTGGCAGAGCAGGTCGGCGCTGCCGATGAAGACCTCATCTTGGCGAGACGGCAGCCGGATGTGGTCGAGGCTGTCGACGATGACGAAGAGCCCCTGCGGCGACTCCGGGCGCTGGCGGAGCAGGAGGTCGGCCTCGACGAACAGCGGCTCGACTTGCAGTCGAAGCTCCGACAAGTACCGCCGGTACTGGAGGGTGAGCGTGTCGCGCGTGTCGGTGCCCCAGCGCATGTACCCGGTGAACTTCGCCAGGAGCGTTACCAGGGGGTTACTGGATCCGAGGCCGGCCTCAACGTCAAGACCCACCTGTGCCGACTTCGAACCCACCACGGTCTTGACCCGGTCCCCGAACCAGTCCGCGATCTGCGTCAGGAGGCGCGCATCGAGGTTGATCCCGAGGGTCTCGAGGTCCGGCACCAGACGCCGGAGGACCACCGTCAGGACGGCCTCACAATCGATGTCGTCGGGCTCCAGCTCCTCCGCCATGTCGATGTAGTGGACATAGAAGCCCTTCTCCTGCAGGCGGGTCTGGAGCCGCAGCAGCTCGGTGGACTTGCCCGACCCTCGGTGCCCCACCACCAAGTCGTGAACGAAGGGCCCGCCCTGCTCGCCCGTCATCGACCACGTAACGGCCTGCTCCATCCGGTCGAGGAACCGGTGAATCCCGCGCTCTGCCGAGCAGTCGACGTACCAGGGGCTGCCGCTGGAGAGGGGCTTGACGGGGTCCAGGCGGCGCCAGGCCTCGGCGATGTCGTGGGTCGGGACAGCCGGGTCACTGGGCATCGGGCTCACCTCGAACGCATTCTACCACGACCGGAGCGGTAGGGGAAGGCCAGCGGTCGTCCGAAAGGCGGTCGTCCGGGAACCACGGAATGCACGGGTGCGCGGAAGGGTACGACAAGGCGAGGCGGAGGGCGTCGGGGAGGGACGGGTGGGCGCGGGCTGCCTCGAAGCTGAGGCGGCAGAGGGGAAGGAGGTCGTCGGGTCGGGGCTGCTCGGCGGAGGCCGCGACACAGGCTTCCGTGAGGGCGCGGAGGTGGGCTTCGGTGAGCTTGGCGAGGAAGTCGGGAGACGTGGCGTCGACCACAGCGTCATCGAGCGAACGGTCGGAGGACTGGGCATCTCGCCAGAGGCGGACGAGGGGGTTCATCGAGGGGAAGGGCATCGTGCACCTCGCGAGAGGTAGCCGGCTGGGGCGTTGTCAGTTGTGATGCATGGTGTTGTAGGAGCGGCTTCAGCCGCGACGAGGTTGCTGGGAGGGCCGCGAACACCGACGTCGTCGCGGCTGAAGCCGCTCCTACAACATCGCACATCATGCTTCACAGAGCACCGGGGCCGAAGGGTCGCGGCGTCTACCGGTAGCATAGGGAGGTGATGCGCGGATGTCAATGACGGCGCGGGTCGGGCGATCCCGTGAGGCGGGACAGGGCGGCGGGCGCGAGGGCGACGGAACGTCCACCACGAAGACTCGAAGAGCACGAAGCGGCACGAAGACGGCAGGGCGCAGGGGGAACAACCACGGCAACAGGGGACAGTCCATGCG
>VGFB01000723.1 GCA_016869015.1 Armatimonadota bacterium | reverse complement strand
AGACAACTCGGCATGACCTTCATGACCTACCTCGACTACTACCGCGAGCTGATCGACCGCTAGTCGGGGCACGGTGTCCGGGCAGTACCCTTGGGTCACAACGACGTGCAACAACCTGACCTTGCCTTCTACGGGGCAAGGACGGCAGGAGCCACGCATGGCGACACGACCGATGACCGGTCGCCGTTGTTTGGGAGGTCGTCCGGCAGAGCGCGCTCTGGTCGGCGCGCTGTTGCTCGGGCTCACCCCGATGGGCTGGTGCCAGGTGATGGGGGAGATCGAGCGGCTGGACCCGCCGCAACAGGGGTTCTACGGGAAACGGCTCGTGGCTCAGGGCATCCCCGTTCTGGCGCACGAGAGCGTCAGCGACGCGGCCCTGGAAGAGGCGGCGCGGCGGCTCACTGAGCAGCTGTCCCGCGCCCCCGAGATCGCCGGCAACCTCCAACGGCTCGGCGCGGAGATGCACCTCATCGGCAAAGACCAGCAGACCACCGATCTCCCCGAATACCGCGACATGAAGGGCAAGCCCTTCGAGGGCGAAGCCACCATGGACGAGCGCGGGCGCGGCTACGGCGGCCTGCACGCCTCGTGCGCGGAGGAGAACCTGCTGCGGCTGCCCAGCGACCGATTCACGGACCACCGCGACATCTGCCGCCACGAGTTTGCCCACACGATCATGGAGTTTGGCCTCTCACCTGACAACCGCGAGCTGATCGAGGCGCAGTATAGGGCCTCGACCGAGGCCGGCCGGTGGAAGACGATGTACGCCGCGACGAACCCCGGGGAGTTCTTCGCGGAGCTGACGATGTGGTACTTCGGGACGCGCGGCGACTACGGAAAGCTCGACCCGCCACCCCAGCCGGGCGCGTACTGGCTCCGCGCCTACGACCCCGAGGCGTATGCGCTGCTGGACGACCTCTACAGCGGCCGGCTGAAGCCCGCGCCTGTGGAAGTCGTCGATCTCAAACGGCTGCCGCCGGAGGCCGAGGCCACGACGCGCTCGCAACCCGACCAGCCCGCCACCACCGTCATCTTCCTGAACCGGACCGCTCAGCCCGTCGAGCGGTTCTGGCTCGATTTCGAGGGGCAGCGGAAGAGCTACGGCGTTGTGCCGCCCGGCGGTATCGCCAGCCAGAGCACATACGTGACGCATGCGTGGCTCCTGACGCATCCGGACGGCAAGGTGCTCGGGATCTGGGTGCCGGAGGAGGCGGTGGGCCGCGTGATCATCACCGACGCGGCGGCGGACTGAGGGCGACGGAACGGAGACGGCGGCCCGGAGTCCCGAGCCGACCGTGACGGCGCGGGTCAGGCGACCGACAGGCACCAAACGGCGGACGACAACGGCCGCCACACCGGGGCCACCACGAGCCAGGCCGGCAGGTGGGACCCCCTGCGCTCCCAGAGCGGCACGGCGGCCAGAAGGGCCACGCGAGGCAAGGCATGGCGGTTGATCTGCACATCCACTCCACGGCGTCGGACGGGACGCAGACGCCGGAGGAGATCGTACGAGAGGCGCGACGCATCGGGCTAGCCGGAATCGCCATCGCCGACCATGACGAGCTGGGCGGCAGCGCCGAGGCGGCCCTCCATGCGGAGCGGATCGGGCTGCGGCTGATTCCCGCCGTCGAGATCAGCACCGACTACGAGGACGTGGAGGTCCACATCCTCGGATACTGGATCGATCCCCAGGATGTCCGGCTGGGCGAACGGCTCCGGACGATCCGGGAGGGGCGCCTGCAGCGGGCGCAGCAGATCCTCGATCGGCTGGCGGAACTGGGCGTGACCAACGTCGGGATCGACGATGTGCTGCGCGAGGCCGGGGGCGGGAGCGTCGGTCGGCCCCACGTCGCCGCGGCCCTGGTACGCGCCGGAGTCACCGGCCATCGGCAGGAGGCCTTCAAGCGCTACCTGGGCAAGACCGCCCCGGCCTATGTGCCGCGAGTCCGCCCGACCACGCTGGAGGCCATCGACATCGTGCGGGAGGCGGGCGGCTGTCCCGTGGTGGCCCACCCGGGCCTCGTCCCCCGCCGGCCGCGGCTGATCGAGCAGATGGCGGACTATGGCGTGGAGGGGGTCGAGGTCTATCACCCGAAGCATAGCCCCCGACAGATCGCCCTCCTCCTGGAGCGGGTGCAGGCGGCGGGGCTGCTGGTCACCGGGGGCTCGGACTCACACGGGCCGGGCGGGACGGAGCCGGTGTCCATCGGCGCGGGGAGCGCGCCCGAGGCGTGTCTGGAGGGGTTGGACCAATGGCGGCGGCAACACCCCCGCTGACGCCGCAACAGCAGCGGGCCGAGTACAAGATGATGGCCGGGGTCACCGATCTGCAGACCGGCGACGCCAAGGCCGGCCGCGCCAAACTCGAGGAGGCCCTGGACCTCGATCACGAGCTCATCGACGCCCGCCTGTGGCTGGCCCACGCTCTGCTGCAGGACGGCGAACCGGAGGCGGCGGTTCAGCAGTACCGGACCGGGCTGCTGCTGAGTCCCGGAGACGAGCGCCTCCTGCAGGGCCTGCGCGCCGCGCAGTCGGCCGAGGTGCAGGCGATGTCGCCCGAGGCGCAGGACCGCAGAGCCGCGCGGCAACGGCTCGTGCCAAACCTCATCATGGCGGCGCTCATGCCGCCGGGGGGCTTCGTGCTCGGCGTGTGGGAGGCCGCGACCGGTCGCACGCAGGAATGGAAGGACCTCGGGGTGAAAACACTCCTGGCCTCGATCGCCGCCGGCGCCGCCTGGCTGCTGATCCTCGCGTTCATCGGGATCATCGTTGGAGAGGGCGGCAGCGGGCCGTGAGGCGGAGCTACGGAGGACGGTGGAGGCGCGGCGACGGCGCGGGTCGGGCGACCCGCAGGCACGGACGGCGACGGCCAGCATCACGGCCAACAGACCACCAGCCTACCGGAGGCGACGATGGAGATCACCGTGCGGGAGGGCTCAGCTGAGCCGTTGGTGAGTGTGGTGGCGGTGTCCGGCGAGATGGACATCGGGCCAAGCGGGGTCGATCGCTTCCACCAAGTGCTCGATGGGCTGGTCGAGGGCGGAGATCGGCGGATCGTGCTCGACCTCTCGCAAGCCTCCTATGTGGTGAGCCGGGGCTTCGGCCAGATGCTCGTCGCACTGGCGCGGCTGCGCACCCGCGACGGGGACCTGCGCGCCGCCGGCGCTCAGGGCGCCGTGTGGGCCGCCGCCAGCGCCGTCGGCCTGGACAACATCATCAAGTTCTACGGGACGGTCGAGGAGGCCCTCGCGAGCTTCGCGGAGGAGGCTGGGCGAGGCTAGCAGGACCTCCCCAGCGGTTTGCCTGGGGCGCGCAGGGGGAATATCGAGAGTATGAGGGGCTTTGAGGGAGCGATAGGGCCATGAGCTCGGAGATCCTGACAACCTACGAAGCAGCGGCGCTGCTGTCGATGCATCCGAAGACGCTCCTGCGGCAGGCGCGGGAGGGGCTGGTCCCGGCGGCTC
>VGFB01000722.1 GCA_016869015.1 Armatimonadota bacterium | reverse complement strand
TCGCGGGCACTGGGGGTTACATGCTCATCGAGGGCTGGGGGTTGCTCGATTCGCTCTACATGACGATCATCACCATCTTCACGGTCGGCTACAAAGAGGTGCATGATCTCAGCCCGTTCGGGCAGGTGTATACCTCACTGCTGATCGTGTTCGGCGTGGGTGTCGCGCTCTGGGCCGGCGCCCGGCTCGTGCAGCTGGCAGTGAGCCCTGAGACTCAGCGGATGGTTCGGAGGCGCAGGATGGACCGTCAGATCGCCGGACTTCGTGAGCACTTCATCATCTGCGGATACGGGCGCATCGGTCGGGAGGTCTGTCGCGTCTTCCGCCGACGAGGGGTGTCCTATGCCGTCGGGGATGTGAGCGAGGAGGTCATCGGTGAGTTGCTTGAAGCCGGCTGCCCGGCGGTCGCGGGCGACTGCACCGAGGACTCGACGCTGCAGGCCCTCGGCATCGACCGGGCCCGAGGCCTGGTGGCGGCGGCGGGCAGCGACGCGGACAACACCTTCATCGTGCTCAGCGCCCGGGCCCTGCGTCCGGACCTGTACATCGTTGCCCGCGCAACATCTCCGGAGGTCGAAGCGAAGCTTCGCGCCGCCGGCGCGAGCCGGGTCGTGACGCCTTACCAGATCGGCGGACAGCGGATGGCGGCATCCAGCCGACCATTGTCGACTTCCTCGACGTCGCCATGCACGGGGACGAGGTTTCGCTTGCCCTGGATGAGGTTCACGTCCGCGTGACCTCGCCGCTGATCGGCAAGACGCTTGCAGACTCCGGCATCCGGCAGCAGTCCGGCGCCGTCATCGTCGCCATCAAACCCCTCGACGGCAAGCTCAACAGCAACCCCGCCCCTGATACGCTCCTGGCTGTCGGCGACACCCTCATCGCCCTTGGCACCGTCCAGCAGCTGAAGGACCTCGACGCCCTGGCCAGGTAGACGCCCGCCCATGTTCGTACCCGGTCGTCACTCGATTCTGTGTTCGACCCCCTTGACATCGAACTACCGTTCGTCTATACTCCGGCTCTCAAACGGGCGTTCGAACCAGGGGGTGCTCGTCATGTACGTGGGGATCAAGCAGATACTGCACCATCATCTCACCACCAACGACGTCGCGAAGCACGCTGCCATCGCTCTCGTTGCCACGTGCCTCCTCGTGGCCGTTGCCTACGAGATGGGCCCGTTCAACGCCGGTCGCGGCGCGCCTGCCCAGATCGTCGTCCACGAGGGCGACACGCTCTGGGACCTGGCGCAGACCTACGGACCGCGCAACGCCGACCCCCGGCGGACGGTCGCCCGCATCCAGGAGCTCAACCACCTCACCAGCTCGGTCATCCGACCGGGCGAGGTTGTCCTCATTCCGCAGAGCTGAGCACGGGGCTCGGTCCGCTCCCCACCCCCTGACGCCCCAGCCACTGCCCCGGCTGGGGCGTCAGGACATCTGAAGAACCCTCAACCGGAGCAGGAGTCTGTGACCCGCGCCGTGAATCACTCCCCGGGCTTCCCGGAGTCCAGCCCGAATACTCGAAAGGGGTGGCAGCACATGACCGTTCGCAGAGGTCTTCTCTGGCTCATCGCCGGGTTGCTGTGTGTGCCTGCGCTCGCGCAGCCGGACGGGGATGCGGCCGGACCGCGCCTGAAGGTCCCAGCCCCCGATGCGCATCTGTTCTTCGCTCCACAGCCGGTGGTCGTGGAGGGCAGCCTGTTCGTGCCGTTGGCGAGCATCGAGCGGTGGTGGAGCAGCAAGATTGAGGGCGATCGACGCGGGGAGTTCTCGATCGTGTACCAGACCGAAGAGGCCAGCTCCGTGCTCGTGACGCTGTGGGTGGGACAGCCGCGGGCGCGGGTCGCTCAGGCGGAAGTACCGTTGGAAACACCGCCCCAGGTGATCGGCGAGGAGACGTTCGTGCCGTTGCTGTTCCTGGCCGAAGCCGTCGGCGTGTGGGTCGAGCCGTACGACCACACGATCCGGCTGCGGAAGCCCGATGACCAGTGGGTCTGCCACCTGGCGATTCCTCCGCACCCTCTGAGCCTGGAGGGGAAGATGCTGGCGCTCGCTCTGGCGCGGCGTCCGGAACTCCCGAAGCGCGTCGAGGTGATCCGTCTCAGCGGCGACACGATGTCGGGCTTCGCGAGCCTCGCCGAGCCCGCCGACAACGAGGCCGGCTTCCGGCGGTACACGGCCCACTACAAGCGCGACCGGGCCGGCTGGCACTTCGTGGCTGAGGGCGCGCCCGTGGCGCCGCCCGACCCGCCCGGGGACGAATAGGCGGGCGTAGGCGTTGTAGGGTTGCAGCGACCGCACGCCGCTTGACCGTCCACCGCCGCCCCAGGCCGGGCGGTTCGGTTGGGTGTGCTGAATCAGGAGGGAGAACCGATGCCCGAGGAGACCGTTGCCGGCGAGCAGACCCTTGAGGAGCGCGTGAAGGAGGTGCTGGAGCGCATCCGGCCGTACCTTCAGCGCGACGGCGGGGACCTGGAGTTCATCGAGCTGACCGAGGACAACATCGTGCGCGTGAAGCTGCAGGGCGCCTGTGCCGGCTGCCCGATGTCGCAGCTGACGCTGTCGCGGGGGGTCGAGGCCGCGCTGAAGGAGGAGATCCCCGAGATCGACTCCGTCGAGAACGTGCGCGATTGACGTGTCGCCGGCGCGCCGTCAAGCTGAGACCCGCACCTCGGAACCGAAGACCGCTCCCGAAGGGAGGCCCTGCCCATGCAGCTGTGGATTGACACGGGCAACCTCGAGGAAATCCGCACGGCCCAGTCGTGGGGCGTCATCGACGGCGCCACCACGAACCCCACCCTCATCGCCAAGGAGGGGCACAAGGACTTCAAGGGCGTGATCCAGGAGATCTGCTCCATCATGCACCCCGGGCCGGTGAGCGCTGAGACCGTCACGACCACGGCGGAGGAGCTGATTCCCGAGGCCCACGAGATCGCAAGTTGGGCGCCGAACGTCGTGGTGAAGATCCCCCTCATCCCCGAGGGCCTGAAGGCGGTGAAGGTCCTCTCGGCGGAGGGCATCCGGACGAACGTCACGCTCTGCTTCTCGGCGGCGCAGGCGCTGCTGGCCGCCAAGGCTGGCGCGACGTATGTCTCGCCCTTCGTCGGGCGGCTGGAGGATCGCAACGAAGACGGCATGCGGCTCGTCGAAGACATCGTCGACATCTACAGCAACTACGACCTCCCGACCCAGGTCATCACGGCCAGCATCCGGGACACGCTGCACGTCACGCAGGCCGCGTTGCTCGGCGCGCACATCGCCACCATGCCCTTCGCGGTGATCAAGAGGATGTACGATCATCCGCTCACCGACATCGGCCTGGCCGGCTTCCTGGAGGACTGGCGCAAGCTGCAGGAAAGCTGACGGGGCTAGTGCGGCCATAGGGGAATATACGCGCCGTGGTTGTTGCCCGTACCTGGGACCGCAGGGCGTCCCGCCTGCTGGCCTGGCTGGTGGTGGCCCCGGTGTGG
>VGFB01000721.1 GCA_016869015.1 Armatimonadota bacterium | reverse complement strand
CGCGAAGGCCCCGTCGTTGCGAAAGAGCACCGGGAAGTTGGGCCGCCCGAAGGACGCCGTGCCGTAGACCGTCGTGAAGTAGAGGTCGAGGTCGCCGTCGTTGTCGTAGTCCCCGGCGGCCGGGCTTGCGTACGATTCCTGGTAGAACACGCCGCACGTGCCCAGGTCCTTGAAGGCATGGCCGCCCGCGGCGCCGAGGTTGCGCAGGAAGCGCGACTTCGGCTGGTCCCCGCGATCGTCCACGTGCGCGAAGTTGCCGGCGAACAGGTCGATCTCCCCATCGGCGTCGAAGTCGCCCCAGGCCGCGCCGATCGAGTGGCCGCCCTCGAAGCCCTCGGAGGTCGCGACCGCGTTGAGCGCGGCGGCCGCGTCCTCGAAGACGCCGGTCCCGTCATTGCACCACAGCAGGTTGGGCTGCAGGCGGTAGTTGCTGACGTAGACATCCAGGTCGCCGTCGCGGTTGAAGTCGCAGGCCGTGACGCCCCTGGCCCGATAGCGCGTCTCGTTCCAGGCGAGCCAGAAGCCCTGCCCGTCGTCGTTGTTCAGGATGAGGTCGGGGAAGGTGGTCTGCGGCTCCCAGACCTCGTACCCGCCGACGTACAGGTCCACGAATCCGTCGCCGCTGAGGTCGCCCCAGCACGCGCCGCGCGAGCTGCACGGCGGGAGCTCGGGCATCGCAATGGGGGTGAACGCGGCGCCCCCGTCGTTGTGGAAGACCTGCAGCGCCGACCACGAGAAGAGGTCCGCGAAGCCGTCGTTATCGTAGTCGGCGGCAACCACCGTGCCCACGCCCTCGGCCAGCTTCGCGAAACTCCGCCCCCCCTCATTGCGCCACACGACGCCCCCCGCGCACAGGTCCGTCCAGCCGTCGTTGTTCACATCCACCCAGCAGGCCTGGTCGTTGCCGAAGGCCAGGCCCAGCTCGGTGGTGCGGTCGGTGAAGACGGGCTCGGCAAGCGAGAGGCCGGGCCGGAGGGCGATCAGGCAGACGCCGGCAACGTGCAGAAGGCGCATGGGTTCCTCCGGGGGTCAGTCGGATTGGCGAAGGCGCAGCACCGAGACGGAGTCGGGCGCCTCGCCGCGGCGGAACTCCACCGTCTGGTCGGCGAAGCGGTAGCGGGCGACATCGGGCGGACCGAGGAAGGGCTGCAGCTTCGCCGCCAGCGCCGGGTCGGCGAAGTCGTCGAGCACGAGCCAGTCGCCCGGTAGCGATGGCCTGGAGGTGCAGGCCTCATGGAGCCTCCGCGCGATGATGCACGTCGCCCCGTCGGCGACCCGGGCCCGGATCTCGTCGAAGGTTGCCTGCGAGAGGGCGTGGCCGCAGACGATGAAGCACTCCACGCCATCGAGCACCACGCCGGTCACTCGATGGTCGAACACCGCGACGCTGTCCAGCGGCACGAAGAAGTCCTGCATCTCGGGGTAGACCAGCGGGTTATTGTAGCTGATTGCGCCGGGCTTCGCGACCCCGTGGGTGAGGATCGGCCACACCTGCAGCCACTCGGAGGCCGCCGCATCCAGGGGCCTGTCGCGATTGCCCAACAGACGGTTGCGCGAGGCCGCCTCCCCGTGCGGGAACGGCCGGTCGCCCGCATCGAACTGCCCCCAGCCGCCGTCGGGCAACCGGACGATGGCCACGCGCGGGCGGTAGGTGCGCCAGTCGATCGCGCGCGGGTGGCTTGGGATGTACGCGCGAGCGAACTCCTGCAAGACCGCCCCGTAGCGGGTCAGCGCGTAGTGCTCGGCATCGTCCCAGGCCAGCAGCGAACCCTTGGGCGGAGCCTCCGGATGGTGCTTCTCCCAGCCGGGGTAATCCACGTTCTCGACGTACATTCCCTCGGCGCCCAGCCAGTAGCCCATCAGCAGCGCGGAGCGCAGCGCCTCGGGGGAGTGCCCCGGGTAGCCGCGCACACCCCAGAGGTCCGGGGAGACCCAGAACCGGTCGCCCTCGTGGCGATACTGGATCGCCGCCCCGAGCGCGATGGACAGGACGACCGGCGTCAGGTGTTCCTTGAGCAGCTTGGGGACGGCCGTCCAGCCGGCCCGGGCGAAGATGTGAAACAGGTCGGGCCAGACCTGCTCCGTGTGCAGGGGAACCTCTGACCCATAGTGCTCGAGCCGGATCCGGGTGCATTCCGCGACCAGGCGCTCATAGGCTTCCGGCAGCGGCAGACCGTGGGCCTCCACGAAGAAGGACTGGTCGAACGTGTCCCGCGGATAGTCGGAGTACTTGTTGCCCGACAGCTGCATGTGCTCCGCTTCGTCGTAGATGACGGCGAGCAGGCGGGGGTCCGGCTGCTCGGGCGGCAACAGCGGCCGCAGCCACTCCATGCGCAGCAGCCAGAAGTGCCGCCCGCCGGGCTGGTCGTACTCGTTCACCCCCGGCGTGATCTCGGCCCGGGGCGCGAAGTTGGGGGCCTCCAGGGAGACCGTGTACTGCAGGCCGTGCTCCCGCACGGCGCGATCCATCCCGGCGAAGGACTCGGCCATCAGCGCGGCGTTCCGTTCGCCGGCATGGGTGATCGGGACGGCGTGGAAGTTGACGTGGGTCACGCCCAGCTCGGCGAGGGCCGCAAAGAAGGCCTCCTGCGACCAGGGCGGCTGCCCCTGCACCGTCCAGTGGTAGCTGCCGGCCGTGTCGACCCCCAGCATCAACGGTTGGGCCACGAGCGAGGCTCCCAGGAGAGACGCGACGACCGCCACGCACAGGACCGACAGGGGACAGCGAGCCATGCGAGTGGGTTCGCAGCCGATGGGGGGAAGTCCTGCGTCGATGGGCCGGCTAGCCGCTGGGAGGCGGGCCGGACTCGGCAGTGCGGTCGGTCGGCGCGGGGAGCTCGGCCAGCGCCTCCTGGGCCTCGGCGCGCTCACGCTCGTCGAGCTCGCGCAGGGCCGTGTTGCCGCTCTCGGTCACGGCGAGGGTCTGGCCGCCCTTCACGCCGATGCTCTGCTCCCCCGCGCGAACCTCTACCTCGCCCTCGTAGACCAGCACATCCGTCGCCCCCGGGCTCACCTCAATCGCGAACGAGGTGCCGCGCACACCCGCAGTTGCGGTGGGGGTGCTGATCTCGAACTTCGACTCGGCGGAGAGCATCTTGATGACGTTCACCCACACCCGGCCGGCGGAGAGGGTGAAGTGCGACAGCGAGACGTCGCTGCGCTTATCGAAGGTGCACTTGTCGATGGTGAGGGTGGTGTTGGGCGAGACGCGCAGCGCCGTGCCGTCGGGCCAGCGCAGCGTGGCGTGGCCGCCCTTCCCGGTGCGGAGAATCGACCCGGCGCGCGCGTTGCGGTCGGCCGTGACGGGCACGAAGGCGTCTTGCCCGACCGGCTGCAGCTCCACCGCACCGCGCACGTTGCTCACCCGCGCGATCCGCTGCACGACGCTCATCGTGTTGGTGACCAGGAGGGCGGAGAAGACGATCAGGACGAAAACGACGATGAAGAGCACTGCAGCGCGTCTCACGGTCATC
>VGFB01000720.1 GCA_016869015.1 Armatimonadota bacterium | reverse complement strand
CCACAATGACGTCGGCCGCTCCGTCGTGCACGGCGACCATCGCCGGCCGGCAGAAGCGGTTGTAGTTGGAGGCCATCGAGTAGTTGTAGGCACCCGTGGAGAAGACCGCCAGGAGGTCCCCCGGCTGGGCACGCTGCAGCACCGTGTCCGGAATGAGCGTGTCCGTCTCGCAGTGGGCCCCCGAAACGCGCACCGACACCTCCGGGGCGCCGCCGGCCTTGTTGGCGATCACCGCCTCGTATTCGGCGCCGTACATGCAGGGCCGCGGGTTGTCCGACAGCCCTCCGTCCACGGAGACATAGGTCCGCAGACCCGGCAACTCCTTCACCACGATCACGCGGTACAGCGTCGTGCCGGCGGGTCCGACGATGGATCGTCCCGGCTCAAGCATCAGCCGCAGCGGCGGTAGACCCACCCGCTCGAACTCCGACCTCGCCGCAGCCGTGATGACCTCGGCAAGCTCGTCGATGGTGGGGGGAGCATCCTCGTGGGTGTATTGGATCCCCAGGCCCCCGCCCAGGTTCAGCTCCTCGAGGCGACCGCCGTTCGCCGCTGCGACCTGCGCAGCGAACTCCGCCATGACCTCAACCGCGCGCCGGTAGGAGTCGAGACCGAACAACTGAGACCCGATGTGCGCGTGGAGGCCGCACAGGCGGAGGGCGTCCGCCGCCGCCGCCAGCTTCACCGCTTCGAGGGCTGCCCCCGAGGCAATGCCCAGCCCGAACTTGCTGTCATCCTGGCCGGTCTGGATGAACGTGTGCGTTTGTGTCTTGACGCCCGGTCCGACGCGGATCTGGATGTCGGCCGTGACCCCCCTCCGGCTCGCCAACTCCGCCAGCAGCCGCAGCTCCGGAAGGCTGTCCACGACGATCCGGTGCACGTCGGCGTCGAGGGCAAAGGTGAGGTCGGCTTCCGTCTTGCAGTTGCCGTGGAGATGGATGCGTTCCGGGGGGAAGCCGGCGCTCAACGCCGTGTGCAGCTCACCTCGCGACGCGACATCCAGGAGCATGCCCTCCTGCTGCATGATGGCGCAGACCGCCTGACACAGCAGCGCCTTGCCGGCGAACGCCACCTGGACATCGGGGTACCGCTCCCGAAAGGCCCTCTGGTACTCGCGGCAGTTCTCGCGGACCAGCGCCTCATCCAGGACATACAGCGGCGTCCCGAACTCGGCGGCCAGGTCCAGCACATCACAACCGCCGATCATGAGGTGCCCCTGGTCATTGATCGACTGCGTCCCAAAGCGTAGCATGCCCGCCGTCACCGTGGTGTGAGATGATCCGAATCCCCGTCCGGTAGTACGAAGCAGCCCCAAAGCGACTTTGGGGCTGCCGGTTACGCTGGTCGTCGAAGCGAGCGAAGCCGCTCAGAACCCGTTGCGGCTGACGATCAACTCGCCCGTGGTCGAGTTGAACGACACGGTCACATCCAGCGTCGTCGCCAGGAACTCCAAGGGGACCATCGTCCGGCCGTTCTTGATGTACGGGGCCAAGGCGAGGGTCTGGGACTCCCCGTTGACGGTCGCCGCCTCCCGACCGATGGTCAGCTCGACGTCGGTCGTCGGGTTCACAGCGTGGACGCGCTTCTCCTGGTGGAACCAGTAGAGGGCCCCGTCGCAGCTCTCGAACACCTCGCGCAGGGGCGTGATGCTGATGCCGTCTACCACCTCCGGCGCCGCCCGCAGCGGAATGAGCTTCCCATCGAAGACGATCTTCACATCCCGGAAGCGCGCCATCTCCCGCAGGTCGATCCCGGGCATGGCAACCTTGGTCTTCAGGTCCTCATCGCCGCCCGCCGGAAGCATCGCGACCCGCGACTGGCGGGGCTGTCCCACAGGATCGTCCGCGTAGCCGGCCCCGACCGCAGGCTCGGCCAGGATGACCGCGGGCTGCCCCATGATGTCGGTCGTCCTCCCGCTCCACATGCCGTCGAGCGGGGCGCCGGTGCGCGCCTCGGAGGCCGCGCCAACCAGACCCGCGATCCGCACCACGTCACGTGCCGGCGGGGCCGCCGGGGCCTTCAGGGAGCCGGCCTTGCTCGACAGCGGCCGCGTCACCACGTCCGCCGGAGCGGCCACCGCGGCCAGCCGCGTCTCCTTCGCCGCCGAGCGGGCATCCACGAGGCCGCTGGTGACAGGCTTGGGCTTCGGAACCACCAGCGGGGACTCGACCTTCACGACCGAGGGAGGCGCGGCCATCTCGATCGGGACCGCGCGCACCGGCGTCCCCCCCTCCGGACGGCTGACCCCCGGCGTCACGCCCGCGACCGTCGGAGGGTCGCTCAGCTTCGCCACCCGCTCGCCCGTCGCGTCAGGCCGGCCCGCATCGCCGGCTGTCTGCGGCATGACCGGGGCCGTCTTGGGAGCCGGAGCCCCCGGTAGCTCGACCTTCGCGCTCCCCTCGAAAGACGACGTGGAGGCTGTCTTCGGCCGGCTCTCCGACGCGGCCGCCGCCATGCCGGCCGGCGCCACAACCGCGGGGGCCGTCGGCGTCTCGATGATCGGGGCGGCCGGGACTTCGGGCTTCGGCGCCTCCACCACCACCGTCGGCTTCACGGTGATGCGCGATTCCCCGTTGCCCGTCTGCGGCGCCGTCGCCTCACGGTTCTGGACGATAAAGGTGCGCTCGGCGCGGCCCTCGTTCTCAGCCCCGTCGAAGGCGCTCACGCGGACGACGTGCGGACCGTCGGCCATCCTGACCGTGTCAAGGCGATCCGCGTAGTTGGGGCTGTTCATCATCATCGTCTTGAACTCGCCGTCCAGGTAGAACACGACGGTACGAACGCCTACGTTGTCGCTGACGTCCGCCTTCACGCGGATCTCGCCGCTAACCACCTGGCCCTCGGCGGGGTAGTAGATGTCGACGGTTGGCGGGGTGCGGTCGGCGCCGCCCGCCGTGGCGGCCGGTTGCGCGCCCTCGTTCCGGCGCACCTCTACCTTGATGCCCGTGGTGCCGACGGCTCCGCTGGCATCCTGGGCGCGCGCGCTGATGCTATGCTGGGAAGGAGTGGCGAGGGTGAAGTCCCACCGGAAGGACACGTTGCCCTGCAGCAGCGGTTTGTCGAGCCGGTAGTCCTTCACGGGCTTGCCGTCGATGAAGACCTCAACGCGCTCAATCGGGCTAGCGGTTTCGGCGGCAAAGCTGACGTGGATGTCCGCTGTTCCGGAGATGACCTCCAGGTTTCGGGGCTTGTCGATGGTCACAAGAGGGGCGGCGTAGGCGGCAAGGGCGAGGACGATGATGACCAACGATGCAACCGCGGACACGGCCAAGCCGGCAGTTCGCGGCTCCCGCATGGCGAGAGGCCCTCCCCGTAGTGCCCGGCCGTCAAACGCCACTCGTGCGACACGAACGGAGCCGATCTTTGCGCCGCAACGCAAAGACGCCTCCCCCGCGCCGGCGGTGGCCGGGCGGCAAGAGTAGGACAACCTTCGGCGGCGCGGCATCGACGCTACCTTGAGCGGCAGTCTAACACAGA
>VGFB01000719.1 GCA_016869015.1 Armatimonadota bacterium | reverse complement strand
ATACCCGCCCAGCCTAACCGAAGACCTAACCTGAGTCAAGCGGATAGCCCAGAAGCTAAATATAGATGAAGGAACCAAAATACTAATACGGGGGCTCTTTGTTAGTGGGCTGGTCTCCGGGGCCCACAATCGTCATTGGAAGCAGCCTCACCGGCGGAACATGGAGGGAGAGCACGCACATGACTCTGCAGACTGCGAGGGCGAGGTCCCCCCGATTGTCGACTCACCCCAGATCGTGCTGGGCGCTGCTGGTGTGGCTGATGGCGCTCGGGTTGTCCAGCCACGGTGCGTGTGCGGATGGGGCGGTGATGAACACCGCACTCTACGTTGTCCCCGGAGCGCCTTGGGCCAGGTTCTTCGCGGTCGACACTGGTACCGGGATGACGTGGCGCTTTCGCGAGCCGGAGGGCTGGCGTCAGATAGGGCCCGCCTGGTCAATGGTCGGAGCGTACGTCCTGCTGCGCGGGCATCCGCACAATCAAGCGTACTTGCTCAACACCCGCAGTGCCAAGGCGTGGCGCCTCAGCCTACCAACGCCGGGCGACCCGGGTGGGGACTGGGGCGAGATCTCCCTGAAGGACGCGGCGCCAGGAGGCGTGGGCGCCTACCAGGTGGTGGCAGGCCACCCACATGCACAGGGGTACCTACTGGACACGCGTAGTGCGAAGGTCTGGGTCCTCACGCTCCCGACGCAGCATGACCCCGGAGGCAACTGGCATGATATCCGCCCCGCCCAGTCCCATGCCGACCCGGGTGCCCGCCGCGTCGTCCGCGGGGATGCGACCAGCCAGGCGGTCCTCTTGGACCTCACGACCGGCCGTGTCTCGCGGCTGAGCAAGGACAGCCCAGCGGAGCCGAGCGGCAATTGGCATGACGCCGGCCCCCTGTGGCGTTGTGGTCCAGGAGGGGCGTTCCTGTTCCTGCCGTGCTACGTGGATGCCTCCGGTTCCTGGGCCTCGGTGGACGCTGACCCTACCGATTCCACCGCGACCGGACCTCTGCTCATCGGCACGTTCGACGAGAGCGACCTGAAGGCCATGGCAGTGGGACAGGGCAGCCCGAGAGGAGCCGCGACCGGGCACGATGATCGCGAACGGGACCTGAAGAGCTTCCAAGCAGTCTGCAATCACCGCAGCTGGGACGGGGGGTTGTTGGGAGCGCTCTTTGGGACGAACCGACCTGAGGACGAGAAGCACCCGTTGCGTGCCTGGTACGGTCCGCCCCGCGACAGCCTCACGGAGGCGAGGGGGGACTTGAGGCGGCACGCAGACCGGACCAAGCACGACGAAGGGCAGATGATCGTGGCGAGACCCGGCGAGAACTTGTAGCGCCGCTGGGTGGCCAGCTAGCTTCACTACCACGCCCCGAGGTTTCGCGCCAGTTCCCGCAGGAAGGACTCCGCGCTGTCCACGAGGGCGAACACACTGGGGGCGCCGCGGCTGACCAGCTTGTTCACGTCGTAGTCGCTGGTGTCCACGTACACCTTCGGCACGGGGCCGGGCAGCGTCTGGATGATCGCCTTGGCGAGGCTGGCCTCGGCGACCATCAGCGCCAGGCCCACTCCCTCCAGCGTGGTGCGCAGGGCCTCACGGGCCTGGAGGGTATCAGTGAAGCTGTCGGGGAGCGCCGCCTCATCGTGCACGGAGCCGATGAGGGCGAAGGGCACCTCGCTCTTCACACAGGCATGGAACACGCCGGCGGTCAGCAGGGCGCGGTCAGCGGCTGCGCGCAGGCCGCCCGCGGCACGGATCGCGTTGAGCGCGTGGATCATGTTCTGCGCGCCCTGAGGCGCGGCGAGGCTCTCGGTGAGGTACAGGCCCCGGGAGGTGCCGTAGAGGGCGGCCTCGACATCGTAGACGGCCATGGAGTTGGTGGCGATCAGCGCGTCGACGTGCCCGCCGCGGAGAAGCTGCTCAAGGTAGACGCCGGCCCCGGTGTGGATGACGGCCGGCCCGGCGACGAACACGACCCGCTTGCCCGCGGCCCGAACTCGACGAACCTCCCGGGCGATGCGTGCCAGAGCGGGTCCGTGGGGGCGCATCGCCGGGATGCTGGTCCCCAACAGCCCCACGAGCTCGCTCTGCCGCTCCGGCGGCTCCGGAAGGACCCGCACGCCCTCGCTGCGCACGACAACCCGATCGCCCCTCTTGGCTCGCTCCAGCGGCACCGCGACAGCGCGCTGCCCGTGGTCGATGCGGATCGCCGCCAGCGGCAGGGGATCGGGCACCGGCAGCCACTTCCCGCCGGCCCGAATCTCCGTCGGCAGCCCGGTGAGCGCGTAAGCGTCGGCCGGGAGGATGCCGTCGGTCTCGACCTTCTCCGTCCGAGCGTCCTTGGCGTCGACCACGTGGGCGCCGAGTTGGGTGATGTGCTCCAGGCATCCACGCAAGCGGTCGTCCGAGTCCGCCCTCAGCCGCAACTGGATCCAGCTCGGCAGACCAGGGGACTTGGCGAGCTCGAAATCGGCGACCTCGAAGTCGAGACCGCGCATCGTGACGCACTGCACGATCTCGGCCAACGTGGTCAACTGGAATAGCTGCCCGCGCACCTCAATCAGCTCTTCGGCCATCCAGGGCCTCCGTCCTGCCGGGGATTCGCGACGAGACTCGTGCCGTCCGAGTTTCGTTGTCTCTCCCCGAAGTCCCTCGCCCTCGGCAAGGCGTTCGGGCCTCCACCGAGGAACACCCGACCACCACCCGCGGAGGCCCCGATGAGCCAACTCACGCTGCCGATCGTGCACCTCATCGCTGAGAGCATTGCCGAAGGCTGGGAGCGGGCCGTGCTGGCCTGTTGGGAGCAGGGCGCGCGCATCAGCACCCAGTACGACCCGCCGGAGGCGCCCCCGAGCCGCGATGTCGCGCTCTTCCTCGTGGTCCGCGACGCCTTCGCCGAGCCGCGCATCCACCGCGCCTTCCCGGGGGGAATCGTCGAGCTCGAGGTCTATCGGCGGGAGGTCGTCGAGGGCATCCACGACCACTGGGTGGATCCCGCGGCGGGGAAGTGGGAGTACACCTATCACGAGCGTATGGCCGCCTACCGTGTGCCCGGCCTCGCGGAGCCCGTGGATCAGCTCGGCTACATGGTCGATGCTCTGGCGGAAGCTCCCCACACGCGGCGCGCCCAGGCGATCACCTGGCAGCCGTGGATGGATGCGGGCATCCACGACCCCGCGTGCCTGCAGCGAATCTGGTGCCGCATCTTCGGGGATGAGCTCATCATGCACATCCACATCCGTAGCAACGACGCCTTCAAGGCCGCCTTCATGAACATGTACGCCTTCACCGACCTGCAGCGCGTGCTGGCCGCGCAGGTCTCCGCGCGCCTCGGCCGCCCCATCCGCCCCGGGCAGTACGCTCACATCGCCGACTCGTTCCACATCTACGGGCAGGACTTCCCCGAGTTCGAGGGGTTCCGGGGCTCTCTGCAGAAGCGCACCTGGGAGGAGCGCACCTGGACCACCGCTCAGGTCGCGCCGAT
>VGFB01000718.1 GCA_016869015.1 Armatimonadota bacterium | reverse complement strand
GCCCAGCTGGGCCACATTGCAGGTAGGCGGCGTGGCTCCGTCGAGAGCGTGCAGGCAGTAGGTCGTATCCGTTGCGGATGACTGCCAGCCCGCCGGCACGCCGTCATGCCACCCCGGCGCCCCGGGGTGCGCCGACAGCCCGGTGAGGTCAGCGAAGTCAGCATTCACCAGCCGCAGTCCGGCCGGCGCCTCAGTCTGGGCCGCCGCCGCGACTGACAGCAGGAGTGCCGGCACGACCCCACAACGGAGGCATGGCAGTAGCGGTCCCGGCAGACGCGGATGTGCAGTCACCATTCGGGGGTGCACCTCTTCTCCCACACGACGATGGTCCAGCCCGACGAGCACTCCCGTGCCGTCCACGGAGCGCCTCAGGCACTCACCGATCCTCACCTGGCCCCTCGGTCGCCGCGGATGCCCCGGTCACTGCTCTTCCATCGGGAGCAGCGCCTGCAGCGCGGCGAAATCCGCGTCGCTCCGGGCCGGGTCGAAGCCGAGGGCCTCCTCCTCCGCTACCAGTGCCTCCCTCCGAGCCGCCAACTGCGCCCGCAGCGTACGGTCGTGCGTGGCCACATACACCGCGACCTTCGCCAGGGTGTCGCGAATGACAACCCCGTCCTCCGTCGCCGTCCAGTTCACGTCGTACACCCCGTCTGCATCCACGCGGAACACGTCCGCCGGCTTGCGCAGGTACAGGGGCAACCGGAACTCGAACGTGGCCTCCCTCGGCGCACCGAAGACGAACTCCTTTCGGTCGGGATCGGGCCGATAGTCGAGGTCGAGAGCGAACAGCACGGCGCCGCGCGGCCCGACGATGGACGACAGGTCCCATTCGGGGCGGTCTCCGTTCATCACCCGCTCGTACCGGTACGCCGCCCCCTCCAGGTACAGGTCGCTCAGCATCCCTATCTCGCGGTCGACCCGTGTGATCGGGTCCAGCGCATCACGGAAGGCCACCAGCGACCGCAAGCTCAGGTTGAACCAGTACAGCGACGTAATCCGACTCGCCAGGGCGTGGTACGCCTGAACCCGCAGTTCGTCGGGCGTGGGCGAGGTGCGCTCCCGCCCACCGTAACGATCCCAATCGTGGTGCACTCCCTGAGACCAACAGGCCGTCGGCGCCGGCCGGCTGAGTTCGCGGAGCGACCGGCACATGTCGCCGATCGTCTCCAGCGGCGCCCCCCATCGGATGCGCTGACCGTCCCAGCGGTCGTAGAGACTCCAGGAGTCGGCGCTCGGGGCGGTGATCCGGTACGCATCGTAGTGCGGATAATCCGAGAGCCCCGCATAGTAGCGCCACGATGACTCGTCGCTCAGCGTGATGGTGCTTGAGAAGCGTGTCGGCGCGTAGCGCACCAGGCCCCGCCAGACATCCTGCGGCGACACGGGCTTGCCCCCACCATACTGCGGCTCTCCCATGTACTCCGCGGCATGGACCCGCGGCAGCATCGCTTCGGCGTCGAACTGGTCGAACGGCTCCAGCGACCAGAAGTGCTTCAGCGGGTACCGTCCGTGAAGCTCCGGGTTGTCGGTGTAGCCCGGGACCGGCCCGATGTGCCCGGTGTTGATGTGCAGGCGCTCGAGGGTCTTCAGGTATGCCTCATGCGTCAGCGTGCTCGCCCCGTCCCGCGCCTCGCTGCTCACCCATCCGCCGCTGATGTCGAAGGCTTCGGCCCTGATCTTGACATGCCCCCACACCGACAGCGTCGCGCCGCGCTCCTGCCTCAGCACCACCTCTACGGCCGCCTGGGTCAGCGGCAGCGGCCCGGTCTCCACCACCACGCACCCGCTGTCGCCCGCCGGGATCGCGCCGTCCCGCGGATACCGTCGCAGCCTGTCAAGTGCCGGGCGCGCGTGAAGCACTGTCCACACGCTGCGATCTGTGGCAGCGTACAGCCTGACCTCCGCCACGCGGACCGGCTTGGGCGAGCGGTTCTCGATGTGCGCGATCAGCCTGTCCGGGTAGACGCCCCCGCTGTGCGACAGGAACGCCACCGCCGAAAGCCACACGTCGGGCGGCGCGATCGTCACTTGAGCCTGCCCGGCGTGCCGGTTGGCGGACAGGTCGAAGCAGTTCCCCTGGTCCCACTCCGGACCACGCGTGTTGAACGTCAGGACAGTCAACGCGCCCTCTGGAATGGGGGCCTCGGCGGCGGTCTCCTCGCCGATCGCATCCGACCACGCCCACTCACCCGCAGTCTGCAGCTCCGCAGCCCGCTTGCCATTGAACCGGAAGTCCGCGCGTGCCGGCGCGCCCTGCCCTCCGCGGATGAACAGCCGCACCAAGGCGCCATTCGCGGGCCCAGGGTCGCGCCGGAACCGCATGTCCGGAGCGCGCACGTGCGGCGTCACGCTTACCCCGGCAAGCGCCCACGGTCCCGCGTCACACACGGCCCGGTCTCCGCCCAGCGCGATGCACAGCCCCCCAATGCAGCACACCTGCCGCCACGTCATGGCTCACGCCTCCGTTCAGCGGCGCGCAGACGCCGGCGACGCCGACAGCCGCGCCTTCTCGGCAGTCGGGGCCGGCGCCTGCCGCGGAACGTCCTTTCTCGGATGAGCCGCGCCGCCCCCTGATTCTCCCGAGCCGCGCCGCTCCTGTCAAGCAGCGACCGCCTGCCCCAACCTCCTTGCGCCTGGCGAGAACCGACCCCTGGATCCTCCTTGCTCCTCTGAGACGAAGCCAGTGCTTCCTCCCCCTTGCTGTCGGGAGGTAGATGGCCCGACGAACGACGTCGCGCGGGGCGACCGGTGGTGTGCCGTCGCCCCGGGGCGAGCTCGCCGTCACCGACCGCCTCCGGTTGTTCGATCGGGCCGGCGAGGAACTGCCGCTGCGGACGGAGGTCCTCGCCACCTGGGAGGTCGACCGATCCTCCGTGTAGTGGCTGCTGCTGGACTTGGAGTTGCCGGACTGCGCCCGACGGGTCAGCCCGTCCCGGGTGTTCTCGGAGATCATCTCCCGCGTCAACTGCGCGAACACCGCCGACACCCCCAGCATCGCCCGCCCCATCGCGGTCGTGGTATCGAAGGCTCCCTGTACGCTGGCAAAGCCCACCTCACTGCGGCTGAGGGCATTGAGTGCGTTGTAGACATCAACGACGTTACGCGACAGCCGATCAAGACGGTAGACGACAACCACATCCACCCGCTTCTCACGGATCGCGAGCAGCCGCTCCTGGTAGTTCGGGCGCTCAGCCGACTTACCGCTGCCGACATCCTTGAGCACCTTGACAAGCTGCCAGGAGCGCTGTTTGATGTAGTCGCGGCAGCGCGCTTCCTGGTTGGCGAGGGAGTAGTGGTCGTCGGTGGCCTGCTCTTGCGTGGAGACCCGGCAGTAGACAAACGCGCACACAATGCCCTCCTGTGCGCAAGCGGGCAGAATGCGCGGTTTCATGTTTCTATGCAATCCAGTCGAGCGGAGCCGGGGGTGAGGCCGCCGTCGCCGTCACGCTCCCCGGTACCCGCCGTTCGCCGTTCGCCGTT
>VGFB01000717.1 GCA_016869015.1 Armatimonadota bacterium | reverse complement strand
GGCCACCACCGGGGGCTCCGGCGGCCTGGCCCTGGTCGAGGGCTACATGCACACGGTCGAGGCGATGCGCACGTGCCTGCAGCGGCTGGCGCCCGACGGGCAGCTCGTGTTCATCTGCGGGGAGGACCGGTTGCTGCTTCGCGCGTTCATGACGGCGCTGGCCGCGCTTGAGCAGGAAGGGGTCGCGCGCGCCGACGCCCTGCGAAGCCTGGCAGTCATCGGCGTCTGGCCGGACCAGTACCCGGCAGGCCCCTACCGGCACATGCTGCTGGTGGGGAGGCGGCCCTTCACCGGCCCGGAGAGCGCGGAGCTGGCGGAGACCGCCCTGGCGATGGGTCTGGCGCCGGGCTACTGCCCCGGGGCCTACGAGCCTGAGCCGTTCTCGCGCCTCGTCTCGGGCGGCACGGTCGAGGACATCGACCGCCTGCTGAACCCGCCGCTGCCGGGCCTCGTTCGGACTACCGTCGCACCGGTCACCGATGACCGGCCCTTCTTCGCCGACCTGACCCTCGGTGTGCCGGCGGGGTTCGTCCGGTTCCTGGTTGCGGGCGCGGTCCTGCTGGCCTGCGTCATGGCGGCGGGGTGCGTGACCCACGCCCTCCGCCGACGGGACCTCTTTCGCGCCGACCGTCACCTCGGGGCCGAGGCCACGTCTGAGGAGATGGCGGCGGCGCCCGCGACCGTCGTCAAGGGCCTGTACTTCGCGAGCATCGGGATCGGTTTCATGCTGGTGGAGATCTGTCTGGCGCAGAAGCTGATCTTGTACCTGGGCTACCCGACGCTGGCGCTGGCGGCGATCCTGTTCGCGCTCCTGTTGGGGGGCGGCCTGGGGAGTTGGTGTACCCAGGCGTGGCGACCCGAGCGGCTGGCTCTCGGAGCCGCTGCGGGGGCCGGGGCCGTCGTGGCGCTCGTGCTGCTGCTCGGTCCGGCGCGCGGGCTGGACGGTCTGTTCGGCGCGACCCTCGCCTGGCCCATCGTGACCCGCACGATCACCGCGGCGGGCGTGCTGCTGCCGCTAGGGTTCGCCCTGGGCACGCAGTTCCCCAGCGGCGTGCGCCGGCTGCAAGGACCGGATGCCGGGCTCGCGCCGTGGATGTGGGCGACGAACGGCACGGGAAGCGTGTTGGGATCAGTAGGCGCCATGTGCGGCGCGAAGCTCTGGGGCTTCCAGGCCGTCCTGCTGATGGGGGCCCTGTGCTACGCGCTGGTCGCGGCGCTGTCCGTTGCCGAGCACTTCCTGACGCGGCCCCTGGCAGGCGCCGCGCGCGACGGGAATGACAAGGGGATTGACGAATGCCCGTAGCCGCCCGAACCGCCCATGGCATGATGGAAGAGAAGGCGCGCAAGAGCGTCGCCGACCTGATCGACCGCGTCCGCCGCGCCACCATCGAGAAGGCGCACCAGGTTCAGCTGCCCGGCTACGCCCGCGAAGCAGTGAGCCGCATCGACCGGAAGTTCTTCCAGAGCAGGCTGTTGGTCGTCGCCGGGCCGCCGCGCTTCCACCCGGAGATGCAGGTCTTCCTGCCCACGCTCCTGCTGAGCGACGCCTGCGATCACCGGCGCCTGCGCGACAAGCTGGACGACTACGCGAAGTACCTCGTCGCGAACTACCCGTGGGCCTGGTGCACCTCGCCCGTGACGCTGCCGATGCGCCTGCAGGCGAAGGACCTCTTGCTGCGAGAGGGAGAGTCGGAGTTCGGGGACACGCCGCTGGCCGCGGCCATGGCGTTCGTCCGGTACCACTACGAGATGGTGAAGCTGACCACGCTGACGGACTTCGGCGCGCTCTACAACCGCGCGTTCTCGTTGGAGCGCGAAGGGCACTTCAAGAACCAGGACGCCGAAGCCACGGCCTTGTGGGAAGGCCTCAAGGAACACCCTGAGGATGAGATGACGTCTCTCTCCGAGGAAGCAGCCCGGGAGGCGGCGGCAGGCGAAGGCGTGAGGGAGTAGGCGTCGGGGACGGCGGTCGCCCCAATCGCCACCGCGGTCTGGCGGCGGGCCTCCCCGCGCACCCCCGGGTTCGGCGCGAACCGGGCGATGTCGATGCAGGGCGCGTGAGTACTGACGTGCCGGAATGACGCCATCAGGCCTCGCAGAGCATCCCTCTCAACGGTCGTCATCCGGTCGAAGTAGAACCCCGCCAGCCGCCCCTGGGAGTGCCGGTAGCCGTCGAAGGCCAATAGCTCAATGCCCTCGAAGCCCAGCTCGCCGCCAATGCGCACAGCCTCCTCGAGCGTGTGATCGGCGAGGGACGCGGTCGAGAAGCTCAGACTCCCGGGGCGCGGCGGGGTCATGCCTTCGCTGCCCTGATCGACTCTGCCGCAACGTTCAGCGTCTCGTCGATGACCTCGTCCGTATGTGACAGGCACAGGAACCAGACATGGCCCGGTGAGAAGTAGACGCCCCGTCGGACGCACTCGGAGTAGAAGCGCGTGCTGAGCTCCTCCTGCCCCTCGCCGAAGCGCAGCAGCGGCATCGGGCCCAGGCCGAGCATCGTCGCCTCGACGGAGGCCTCGCGCATGATCCCGAGCAGGCCCTCGGCCAGGCGCTCGCCGCGCTCCCACAGCAGCCGCACGCCGTCGCGCTCCTGCATCTCATCCAGCGTCGCCATCGCGGCGGCGCAGCCGGTCAGCTCGCCGTGGAAGGTGGCGGCGACCCAGACATCGCTCGCCGGCTCCATGATCGCGCGCTGCCCGACGACCGCGGCGAAGTGGTAGCCGTTGGCGATGCCCTTCGACCAGGCGGACAGGTGCGGCGTGACGCCGAACAGCTCCTGGGCGCCTCCGAGGGCATACCGCAGGCCGGTCTTCACCTCGTCCATGATGAAGACGGCGCCGTGCTCCTCACAGAGGGCCTTCACCCCCGCGAGGTACCCCTCCAGGGGCGCCTCCGTCGGCGAGGGCTCGATCATCAGGCAGGCGATCTCGCCGGAGTCGGCGCCGAAGAGGTCGCGGAGCGCGTCGAGGTCATTGTAGGGGACAGCCAGCGTCAGCGCGCTCACGGCCGCGGGCACGCCCTTGTCTCCCGGGCGGCACCAGTCCAGCCACCCATGATAGCCGCAGCGGATGATCTTCTCGCGCCCCGTGTACCCGCGAGCGATGCGCACGGCAGCGGCCGTAGCCTCCGAGCCGGTGGAGCAGTATGTCACCAACTCGGCGGAGGGAATGAGCTGCACGAGCCGCTCGGCCAGCTCGATCTCCAGCCCCGTCCCAATGTCGAAGATGGTCCCGAGCTGCGCTTGCCGCGTGACGGCCTCGGTCACGCGCGGGTAGTTGTGGCCGAGGGTGATCGGGCCGAAGCTCAGCAGGTAGTCGATGTAGCCGTTCCCATCCGCGTCGAAGAAGCGACAGCCCTCCCCATGAGTGGCGAAGGTCGGATAGCCGGGCACCGGCGAGGGCCGCTTGTGCCCCTGCCCGCCGCCCATCAGGACCTGCTGCGCGCGCTCCCAGAGCGCCTGCTGCTTGCTGAGGGAATGACC
>VGFB01000716.1 GCA_016869015.1 Armatimonadota bacterium | reverse complement strand
GAGGGGGAGATTCGGAGCGGTGAGGAGCGGCGGAAGACGGCACGGCGGACCGCAGTCCCGGAGGACGTCAACGGCATGAGCGAAACGGCGCTGCTACGGATGGAGGGGATCTGCAAGAGCTTCCCCGGGGTGAGGGCACTGCACGAAGTGTCGTTTGAGCTGCGGCGGGGCGAAGTGCACGCCCTGGTCGGGGAGAACGGCGCGGGCAAGTCGACCCTCATCAAGATCCTCGCCGGCGCGCAGGAGCGTGACGCGGGCACCATCCTGGTGGAGGACGACGTCGCGCACCTCCGGACCCCCCAGGCCGCCATCGAAGCCGGCATCAGCGTCATCTACCAGGAGTTCAACCTCGTCCCCCACCTCAGCGTGGCCGAGAACATCTACCTCGGCCGCGAGCCGCGCCACTGGTTCCTCGTCGACTTCGGCACCCTGCGTCGCGGCGCGCGGGCGCTGCTCGACCGACTCGGCGCCTCCTTCAGCGAGGCGGCCCTCGTCAGCGGGCTCAGCGTCGCCGAGCAGCAGATGGTGGAGATCGCCAAGGCGCTCAGCGTCGAGTCGAAGGTGCTGGTGATGGACGAGCCCTCGGCGACCCTCACCGACCACGAACTGACCGCGCTCTTTGAGCAGATCCGCCGGCTCAAACGCGAGGGCGTAAGCATCATCTACATCTCCCATCGCCTGGAGGAGGTCTTCGAGATCGCCGATCGCGTGACCGTCCTGCGGGACGGGGAAGTGGTCGGGACCGCGCCGGTGGAGGAGCTCGACTCGCAGAAGATCATCCGGATGATGGTGGGCCGGGACCTGGAGGGGCAGGAGGCGCGGAGTTCCGGAGTCGCGGAGCTGGGGAGAACGGAGGAACGGCAGGAGCTGCTGAAGGTGGAGGGGTTGTCGCGCGGGGAGAAGGTGAAGGGGATCTCGTTCACGCTGCACCGGGGGGAGATCCTGGGGGTCGCCGGGCTCGTGGGCGCCGGGAGGACGGAGCTGGTGCGCACGCTCTTCGGGGCCGACCCGGCCACCGGCGGGACGATCCATCTCGAGGGGAAGCTCGTGAGGCCGCGTTCACCCGCGCAGGCGATCGCCCTGGGCATCGGGCTCGTCCCGGAGGACCGCAAGCTGCAGGGCCTCGTGCTTGGGCTCACCGTCGCGAACAACGTCACGCTCGCCAACCTGGGGGCCGTGTCCACCGCGGGCGCGATCAGCGGCGGACGCGAACGGCAGGTCGCCGGAGGGTACGTCGAGAGGCTCGACATCGCCACCCCGGGCGTCCACCAGATCTCCCGCAACCTCAGCGGCGGCAATCAGCAGAAGCTCGTCCTCGCGAAGTGGCTCTTCGCGCAGTCGAAGGTCCTCATCTTCGACGAGCCGACGCGCGGAATCGATGTGGGCGCCAAGCAGGAGATCTACCGCATCATGCACGACGTCGCCGACGCCGGGGCCGGGGTCATCATGATCTCCTCGGAGCTCCCCGAAATCCTGCGCATGAGCGACCGCATCCTGGTGATGCACGAGGGGGAAGTCGCCGGGTTCCTCGACGCGGAGGAGGCGACCCCGGAGAAGATCATGACGCTGGCGACGGGCGAAGGGAAAGGCAAGTGAGAAGTGAAGAGCGAGGAGTGATGAGTGAGAAGTGAGGAGTGAGAAGTGATGAGTGAGGAGTGCGAACAGGGGAAGGGGACACCGACAGCGGGGAGTGACCGGCGCGGTCTACGGGGCGAGGCTGCCACGTCACCGGCGTCGCACCAAGGGCCGTTGGCCGCCCGGACCAAGGCCTTCGCGCTGGAAATCGTGCGCCTGTACGGGCAACTGCCGCGCTCCACCGTCGCCCAGGTGCTCGGGCGGCAGCTCCTTCGCAGCGGGACCTCTGTGGGGGCCCAGTACCGCGAGGCGACGCGGGCTCGGTCCCCGGCCGAGTTCGTCAGCAAGGTCGAGAGCGCGCTTCAGGAGCTCGAGGAGACACGGTACTGGCTGGAACTGCTCTCCGACGCTGGTGTGCTCACCGCGGGCGCACTGGCTGAGGCCACCGCGGAATCGGGGGAGCTCACCGCCATGCTCGTGTCGTCGGCGCGGACCGCCAAGGAGCGGCGTCGGCAAGGCGCCACATAGACAGCAAGTCGCCCTGCCGCGCCGTTGCCGGACTCATCACTTCGCGCTCGGCACTTCGCACTTGCTGTCCGAGGTCGCGGCTTCGACGGTTTCCTTGGCCTTCTCGGGGGCGTCGGTCTTCGGGGTCGAGGCGGCCTTCTTGCCGTTGGCCCCGTAATCGTTGACGTGGAAGCCGCTGCCCTTGAAGATGATCGCGGGCGGCGAGATGACCTTGCGCACGCGCCCCCGGCAGCCGCTGCTCTCGCAGGTCTTCAGCGGCGCGTCGCTGAAAGACTGCATCACGTCGAACCGGTGCCCGCACTTCTTGCACTCGTACTCGTAGATCGGCATCGCGATCACAGCTCCCTCAGGCAAACACTGAGCCTCGTGTCAACCGCGGCAAGGGGGATTCTACCGCCGCTGCGGGAGGTTGTCAAGCCGTTAGCACTCTCGGAATGGGAGTGCTAACCCACGGGAGAAGACATGTCCCTCACGGTGCGGGAGTTGCTGCAGTGGCTGGACGGGGTGGCTCCGCCGGCGCTGGCGGAGCCGTGGGACAACGTGGGCCTGCAGATCGGGGCCCCGGAGGCGGAGGTCGAGCGGGCGCTGCTGACGGTGGATGTGACGAGGCAGGTCCTCGAGGAGGCCGCGAGGAACGGCGCGGGAGCCGTGATCGCGCATCACCCGGTGCTGTTGGGGGAGATCGCGTCGCTGCGGCCGGACCGGTGGCCCGGGTGCGTGGTGGCGCCGCTGATCGAGGGACGGCGGGCGCTGATCGTGGCGCACACGAACCTGGACTGGTCGCCGACAGCGAACACGAGCGCGGCGTTAGCGGAGGCGCTGGGGCTGAGGGAGTGGAGCCGGCTGCACGAGCGCCCCGACGGGGCGGGGTTCCTGGGGGTGCTCGCGGAGACGGAGCCGCTGACGATGGAGGAGCTGGCCGAGCGGGCGGGGGAGGCGCTGGGGACGCGGCCCCCGAGGGCCCGGGGCGAGGCGGGGCGGCGGGTGAGGCGCGTGGCGGTGGTGGCGGGGTCCGGGAAGGGGCTGCTGACCCGGACGCTGGAGGCGGAGGCCGAGGCGATCATCGCCGGGGAGTTGGGGCATCACGCCGGCCTGGAGGCGGCGCAGCTGGGGCTGGCGGTGCTGGAACTGGGGCACGCGGACAGTGAGCGGCCGGGGATGGCGAGGCTGGGGGAGGCGGCAAGCGAGAAGTGCGAAGTGCTGATTGCGGAGTGAACGGCAACGCCGCGCAGGAGAGCGACGGACATGCATAGAGACATGGACCGGCTGCACGAGCTGCAGGAGATCGATACCGCGATCGCAGAGCTGCAGCGGGAACTGCGCGGGCTGGACGACGGGACGGCCCTGCGCGGGCGGCTGGCGGAAGCGGAAGCGGAGC
>VGFB01000715.1 GCA_016869015.1 Armatimonadota bacterium | reverse complement strand
CAGCTCGATGGCGGCGAAGCCGCTCTTCTTCGCCAGCCGCATGGCGCCCTCAACGTCGGTCCCCGGCGGCATCGACCAGAAACTGATGGACTTGATCATGGTTGCTCCTCCAGAGGAAAGGCTGTCGGGACTGGAGTCCCGACCCGGCGAGATGACGGACGGCGTCGGAGCAGCGCTCCGACCCTACAGTGCTTCCTCGGCGCGGCCGGCCTCGTACCTGGCGCGCTGCTCGGGCAGGTACGTCGGCACGGGCACATCCCACCAGCCATAGGCGGCGCCGCCGGAGGCCGGCGGCTCGCGGTCCACCATCACCTCGACGACGGCGGGTGATCCTGACTGCAGCGCGCGGCGGATCGCCGGGCCGACCTCGGCGGGCTGCTCGACGCGCTCGGCATGGCACCCGAAGGCCCGGGCGACGTCGGCCAGGTGCGGCGACACGACGGTTCCGTCGGGCTGCGCGAAGTCGGAGGCGATCGTGCGGTCCTCGCCGTAGACGGCGCGCTGGAGGTCCTTGATCGAGATGAAGCCCTGGTTGTTGGCGACGATCATGGTGACCGGGATCTGATGCTGCACGGCGGTCGCCAGTTCCTGCACGGCCATCAGGAAATCGCCGTCGCCCAGGATGCCGCAGACCGTCCGGTCGGGCGCGGCCAGCCGGGCCCCCATCGCCGCCGGGAGCGTCCAACCCATGGTCGAGAAGCCCCCGGTGGTCAAGCACGTGCGCGGCGCCTCAAAGGGGAACTCCTGGAGGATCTGGGCCTGGGTGTTCCCGGAGGAGGAGGCGACGATAGCGTCCATCGGGATCGCCGCTCTGGCCTCGGCCAGGAAGCGGGACATCGTGACCGGCACGGCGTCCGAGGCGCGCGTCGCGGCGCACTCGGCCCACCAGGCCTCCCGCAAGGCGGCGATCTGGCGCGTGTAAGCGTTGTCGGCGGCGGGCTCCGGACGGCGGTCCTGCGCCGCGTCCAGGAGGGCGGCGAGGCCCGCCTTGGCGTCGCCGACCAGGCCGACCTCGACGGGGTAGTTCTTCCCGACCTCCTCCGGCTGCAAGTCGAGGTGGGTCAGCTTCGTGGGAGGGATGCCGAAGGCGATGCCGCGTCGGTAGCTGCAGGTCGTCTCATCGGCGAACCGGCAGCCCACGGCGAGGATCACGTCGGCGTTGCGGGAGAGCTGCAGGCCGATGGTGGTGCCCTTCGAGCCGGTGAGCCAGCCGGAGAGGGGATGGGTCTCCGGGAAGACGCCCTTGCCCGCGAGGGTCGTGAGCACCGCGGCGCCGAGGTGCTCGGCGAGCGCTCTCAGCTCGGGTGCGGCGTCCGCGTAGAGCGCGCCGCCGCCGGCGAGGATGACCGGCCGCTTCGCGCTCAGCAGCAGTTCGGCGGCCTGCTCGACCGCCTGGGCGTCGGGGGAGGGGCGCTGCTCGAGGACGCGCGGCGAGAGATCGCCCGCCGCCACGTCGGCCGCCTCGCACTGCACGCACATCGGCAGCTCGACATGCACCGGGCCGCGCCGGCCGGTGAGCATCGTCGCGAAGGCGTGGCGCATGATGAAGGGGAGCTGCCGCACGTCCATCGCTTCCCAGGAGCGCTTCACAACAGGCTCGAGCACCTTGAGGAAGTCGCTGGACCGGCGGCGCTCAACCTCCTGCAGCACGCCCTTCCCGAACATGTGCACATGCGTCCCGCCGGTGAGGATCAGCACGGCGGTCGAGTCGACGTAGGCCGTCGCGGCGCCGATGACCGTGTTGCACGCCCCGGGACCGATGCTGGTGAAGGCCGCGAGCGGGCGCCCGCACGTGCGGTAGTAGCCATCGGCGAGGTGCACCGCGGCGTTCTCCTGGCGGACGTTGAGGACGCGGAGCTTGTCCCGCCGCGCGACGAAGGCATCCGTGAGGCCGAGGCAGCCGTGACCGGGGATTCCGGCGACATACGGCACACCCGCTGCGATCAGACTCTCCGCCACGATCTCCCCGCCAGTGAGCTTCATGCCCGCTTCGCCTCCGTGGGGCGGCTCACCGGAGCCGCCGCCGTCCCGTGTTCCGCGCCATCCGTCAGCGGTCCTTCCCCGCCGCGATACCGTACTGCGCCATCAGCCGCTGGAGGTTGCCGCCGAGGATCTTCAGCTTGTCCGCCTCCGGGAGGCGGGCGTACATGATCGGCGCGAGGCCCCAGGCGATGGGCAGGTCGGTGAGGTCCGAGCCGAAGAGGATGCGATCGGCCCCGTAGGCGGCGACATGCTGCTCCGTCTGGTCCCAGGCGTGGAAGGGGCAGGTGCAGATGAAGAGATTGCCGACCCGGCGGGTGACCTCGGCGTACGCCAAGGTTGAGTGCCCGGTGAAGAAGCACGCGTTGGGGTAGGTGATGCAGAGGCGCTCGATCTGCGCGGCGCTTCCCCAATCGTGGTTCAGGATGAACTGCCCGTGCTCGTGGGCGAAGCGGCAGGCCACGTCGATGAGCGGCCCCTCGGTCGGGTAGCCGTGGTAGCTGGAGATCAGCTTGATGCCCTGCATCCCGTTCGCGAGGCCGCGTTCGAGCTGCTCGACCATGTCGGCTTCGCCGTGGTTGGGGTTCACCATCGTGAAGCCGATGAAGCGGTCGGGGTAGTGGCGCACGGCGTCGGCCACGACCTGGTTCCCGTAGGTCTCATCCCCGAAGACGCCCTCGAGGTTGAACACGCAGCAGACCCGCACGCCGAACCGATCCATCTCGGCGACGATGTCCTCCAGCGAGTCGTCGATGACATGGTGCGGCGTGCTGTTCCCGAGATGCCCGTGGCAGTCGTAGACCGGCAGGTCGCTGAGGTCGAGCCGCTCGCGAGCGGCCCGATGCAGCGCGTCGAGGGGCTCGGGGAACTGCATCGGCGGGGCGCCCTCGAAGCGCGGATTCCACGCGAGCAGGCTGCGGAGGTTGTCGCCCGCGATCAGCCGCAGCTCCTCCTCGGGAATCGCCGAGTACGCGAGCTGCATCATCGGTACCCCGGGCACACTGCCGGGGAGTCCGGAGCTCCAGAGGAGGCGCTCGGCGCCGAACTCGCGGCAGATGAACTCGATACGCCGGTGCAGCCAGATCGCGCGCAGGTCGAGGCGCAGGTTCGGGCAAGCGGCGAGGGCGGAGTAGACCGAACGCTGGGTCTTGTAGATGCGGTTCTCGGTGACAACCACGGGAAGCTCGGGGAAGCGCCGGCAGAGCGACACGACCCCGGGCCAGTCGGTCTGGTCCGTGCCGGCCCGCCACCCGGCGGCGTCGGGGCAGAGGAAGACCGGTACGCGGGCATAGGCCATCGGCTCGAGGAGCTCATCGACGCCCCAGTCGTCCAGCCGGATGTCGAAGGCCCGGTAGAACAGGAAGAGCGCCGCGACTCCCTCCGCCTCCATTCGGGCGAGCAGCTCAGAGGGCGAGGGCAACTCGCGGGAGTGCGGCATCACCGCGGCCCAGGCCGGGTGCAGGCGCGGCCGGCCAGCGAGGCGGTCCAGCAGGCGCGCTTTG
>VGFB01000714.1 GCA_016869015.1 Armatimonadota bacterium | reverse complement strand
TCGAGGAGGCGCCCGCCCCGGGAGTCGGCAAGCACCTGCGGAGGAAGATCGGCGAGGCAGCGGTGCGCCTGGCACAGACGGCGAACTACGAGGGCGCCGGCACCATCGAGTTCCTGCTGGACCCCAAGGGCAAGTTCTACTTCCTCGAGGCGAACGCGCGGGTTCAGGTCGAGCATCCGGTGACGGAGATGCTCACCGGCGTGGACATCGTGCACGAGCAGATTCGGGCCGCCGCCGGCGAGCAACTCAGTTACGAGCAGGGCGCAGTCTGGTTCAACGGCCACGCGATCGAGTGTCGGATTCTGGCCGTCGACAGCGCCAACGAGTTCGCGCCCTCTCCGGGCCGGATCACCGAGTGGGTGCCGCCGATCGGGCCGGGGGTGCGAGTGGATACGGGCGTCACCACGGGGAGCGTCGTGCCGGAGTACTACGACCCGATGATCGCCAAGGTCATCTGCTGGGGCAAGGACCGCCCCTCCGCCATCGCGCGGATGGAGGCGGCCCTGCACATGATGCGGGTCGACGGGATCCGCACCATCATCCCCTTCCATCTGCGAATCCTCGGCAACCGCTTCTTCCGCGACGGGCAAGTGGACACCACGTTCCTGCCCCGCAGGATGGCGTAGGCGCCACGATGGGCGAGACGGACGCGACCCCGAAGCAGCGGCGCCCCGGCCCTCGCCGCCGCGCGCGCGAGGCGGCGCTGGCCACGCTCTACCGGGCCGACCTGCTGGGCCTGGACTACGCGATGGCGCTGGCGTCGCTGCCGGAGGCCTTCGCCCTCAACGAGGAGCAGTATCCCCCGGAGGGTCGGTCAGGGCGGCGCGTTCGGGCGGAGGCCCTGGCGTACGCCCACGACCTGCTGTCCGGGCTGGCGCTCGAAGCCGAGGCCATCGACGCCGCCATTGCCGAGTTGGCTCAGGGCTGGAGCTTCGAGCGGCTCGCAATCACCGACCGCAACCTCTTGCGTCTCGCGCTGTGGGAGCTCGGGCACGGCGAAGCGCCCGGAGTGGTGGTGAACGAGGCGGTGGAGATTGCGCGGGCCTACGGGGGCCCGGACTCCGCGAGGTTCGTCAACGGTGTGCTGGGGGCGTGGGTGAAACGCACCCGGAGTGACGCGGGCAACGGCGAGAGACAGGAGCCGTGATGGGCATCCTCGGGGACGACCCCTTCCTGGAGGCCCCCTGCGCGCCCAGCGCGGCGAGCGGCCCTCTCACCGTGCGCGAGGTCACGGCGCACGTGAAGCAGCTGATCGAGCGGAGCGAGCTGCTGCGCGAGGTGGAGGTCGTCGGCGAGATCAGCAACTTCACGCGGCATCGGTCGGGGCATCTGTACTTCTCGCTGAAGGATGAGAGCGCGACGCTGAGGTGCGTGTGCTTCCGGAGCGCCGCCGGTCGTCTGAGCTTCGAGCCGGAGGACGGGCAGCGTGTGGTGGCGGCGGGGGAGGTTACCGTCTACGAGAAGGGCGGGCAGTACCAACTGCTCGTGCGGGTCATGCGGCCCGACGGGATGGGCGCGCTGGCCGAGGCGCTGGCGAAGCTGCGGGCGAAACTGGAGGCGGAGGGGCTGTTCGACCCCTCCCGCAAGCGCCCGCTGCCCCGCTTCCCGCGTCGGATCGGGCTGGTCACCTCGCCCACCGGGGCCGCGGTCCGCGACATGGTCACGGTCTTGGGCCGCCGATACCCGTTGGCCGAGCTGCTCGTCTTTCCGACGGTCGTGCAGGGCGAGGCGGCTCCAGCAAGCATCATGGCCTCGATGCGGCAGGCGGACCGGCGCGGGGATGTGGACGTGCTGATCGTCGGCCGCGGGGGCGGCTCCATCGAGGACCTCTGGGCGTTCAACGATGAAGGAGTGGCCCGGGCGATCTTTGCCAGCCGCACGCCGGTGATCAGCGCGGTCGGCCACGAGACGGACTGGACCATCGCCGATCTGGTGGCCGACGTTCGTGCGCCGACGCCCTCGGGGGCGGCGGAGATCGCCGTGCCGGATCAGCGCGAGCTGACGGCAGCGCTCGAGGCGGCCGGGCGGAGGCTGGCGCGAGGCCTGCACTCCCGCGCGGAGGCGTCCCGCGCGCGGCTCGCCGGGCTTGTGGCGCGGCCGGGCCTGCGGCGACCGGGGCAGATGCTGACCGAATACGCGCTCTGGGTCGACGAGGCGACGCAGGACCTGACTGACGCCGCGCGCCAGCGCCTGGAGCGCCTCGCCTTGCGGCTGGAGGTGCTGGGCGGGAAGCTCGACGCCCTGGGGCCGCCGGCGGTGCTCGCGCGGGGCTACAGCATCACCCGTCGGGTCGCGGATGGGGCGGTGGTGTCCGCGTGGACGCAGGTGAGAGCGGGGGAAGTCGTTGAAATAGCCCTGCACCGCGGCGGGCTGCGTGCGACGGCGGAAGCCGTTGTGCCCCCCGCCCAGGAGGCCGACCCGTGAGCGACCCGAAGCCGGAGCCGAGCGCCGGGAGCCCCGACCTGAGTGGCCTGTCCTTCGAGGGCGCGCTGGGGCGCCTGGATGAGATCGTGGAGGGCCTGGAGGGGGGGCAGCTGGCCCTCGAGGACGCTGTGGCGCGCTTCGAGGAGGGGATGGCGCTGCGGGCCGAGTGCCTGAAGCGGCTCCAGCAGGCCGAGGCCAAGATCGAGCAGGTGCTGGCGGAGAGCGAGGAGGCCGAGGCGGCGGACGAGGACCCCTTCGGATAGACGGCACACCAACAGGGGCCCGCCAGGGCCCCGGGACGGACATGATGTCGCGGTTGCTGGACAGGATCAACTCACCCGAGGACCTGAAACGGCTGTCCTTCAGCCAACTCGGGCAGCTGGCGGACGAGATCCGCGAGGAGCTCATCCGAACGGTTTCGGAGACCGGCGGCCACCTCGCGCCCAACCTGGGCGTGGTGGAGCTGACGCTGGCGCTGCACCGGGTACTGGAGTCGCCCAAGGACAAGATCGTGTGGGACGTCGGACACCAGTGTTACGTGCACAAGCTGGTGACGGGTCGGCGGGAGCGGTTCGGGACGCTCCGCCGCCATGGTGGGATCTCCGGCTTCCCCTCGCGCAAGGAGAGCCCCCACGACGCCTTCGGGGCGGGTCACGGCAGCACGTCGCTCTCGGCGGCGCTGGGGATGGCGAAGGCCCGGGATCTGCGGCACGGCAGCGAGCGGATCGCAGCGGTCATCGGCGATGGGGCGCTGACCGGCGGAATGGCCTTCGAGGCGCTGAACCAGGCCGGGGCGCTGGGCACTAGCATCCTGGTGGTGCTGAACGACAACGAGATGTCGATCGCGCGGAACGTGGGAGCGCTGTCGGCGTACCTGTCGAGCGTGCGGGCGTCGGTGGTGGAGCCGCTGGTCCGGCGGGCACGTCAGGACGTGGCCTCCCTGCTGTCGCACGTCCCGCTGGGGGCGCGCATGTTGGAGGCCATGGACCGCACCCGGGACGCGATGAAGCACCTGGTGGTGCCGGGGATGCTCTTCGAGGAGCTGGGGTTCACCTACCTCGGCCCGATCG
>VGFB01000713.1 GCA_016869015.1 Armatimonadota bacterium | reverse complement strand
GAAGCGTGTCTCCAACTCCAAGACCGTGCGCGGGTAGTCTTCCATACCCGCCCAGCCTAACCGAAGACCTAACCTGAGTCAAGCGGATAGCCCAGTTAGACTTTAATCTTCACCCCTCAACTGCGGCTCGTCGACCCATCATCCAGAACATCCTCGCCGTTCCGGCGTTCGCCAGTAGCGTCTTCACGAGCGGTCGCTGCTCCAGCGGCATGTTCGTGAACTCCGCGGCCTTCGACCGCTCGCTGTCATCGGGCTCCAGGCGATGCGTCTGCCCCGTGAGCGCCTCCCACACCGCCAGCTGCTCTTCCCCGATCCGCCAGAGCCGCCAGTTACGCCAGTAGAGCCCGTCGGTCCGGTCTCTCAGCAGGTCGTAGGCATAGTCCGCATGGCGCTCGGCCTCGCCGCGCAGGGCTGGTTCGCCCGTTGTCTCGTGGAGGCCCATCAACCCATCCACCAGATACGGCACGAAGAACCCCGAGTCGTACCAGTACCGATGCTCGGGGTTCTGCACCAGACCGTCGTAGAGCGCTCCCTCCCGCCTGACGGCCGCTGCCGCCAGCCGGATCGCCTCCTCCAGCGGCGCCGCATCCCCGGTCAGCCGGTACAGCTCCACATGCGCCCGCAGCGCGACCCCCGTGTTGTAGGTCCACTTCACCCGCCGCACGCGCCAGTCCGGCGGCTCCAGCGCGTCCATGATCAGCCCATCCGCGTCCTGCAGGTTCTCGAGCAGCCACGCCAGCAGCTCCTGCGCGAAGGCCAGGTTCGCCCGCTCCTCGACCCCCAGCTTCGCCAGCCGGAGCGCCGCCAGAGCCGTCATCGAGGTCGAGCACGCCGCCCGATCCGCCGTCGCGGGATTGCCCGGGTCCGTGCCCCACCTCATCCCGCCGGGGCTGCCGCTCGCATCCCATCCACCCTTCAGGAAGCCCTCCATCACCTCCGTGGCACGGTCCCGGTACCCTCGCACCCCGGTGTGGCGATGCGCCTCCGCCAGCGAGATCGCCATCAGCGCGTTGTCGTCGTAGTACTTATCGTTGTTGCCGGGGAACCTCAGCCACGCGTTGTAGGCGTGCTTCTCGGGGTCGAAGTACTGCTCCAGACCCCCGACCACCTCGCGGATGACCGGCGCATACCGTCGCGGCATCGCCGCCGCGCCCTCCGCCAGCGCGTGCAGCGCCTCGACGCTCGGCCACAGCACATACCCGTTGTCGTGCACCGGATCGCTGTCAACCGATTCCGCGCTCCGCACCGGCGCCCGGTACTGCCGCGCCACCGGGTCCCAGAAGGTCTGCTGAACCAGGTCGGTCAACCGCTGCGCCTCCGCGGCATACCCGCCCGGGATGTCGGCCCACGCGGCGCCTCCCGCCGCGCCCGCCAGCGCCACCGACCCGATGAACTGTCTCCGCGTGACCCCCACAGGCGGCCTGCCTTCCTTGCCGTCGTGCCCGCGGCTCTCCCGAGCCGCTTCGCCGTTCGGCTGTTGGGAGCGCCGGGCGTCTCGCCGGCTGGAGTGGGACGTGGTGGCCCCGGTGTGGTTGCCGTCGCCGTCGCGCCGCAGTCCCGTGCCTGCGGGTCGCCCGCCCCGCGCCGTGCCGTTCCTCCGCCTACCCCCACCCCTCGACCGCCTCCTCCATCGCCTCGACCGCCCGTGTCTCCGCCGCCTTCGCTCTGCGGAGCAGTTCGACCGCCTTCCCGCGGTTCGCCGGGTCTCGCACTTCCTCTCCCCCGGGGAACGGGAAGAGGCGCGCCAGCTCCCCCATCGCCTCTCGCGCTTGCGCGTAGGCAACCGCGGCCCGCCCGAGCGGCTCGGCACAGCGGGGGTCCCTGGCCGCCACGCGTTTGACGAATTCGCCGGCATAGTGCCGCCCCTCCGCGTAGCACTGCGCGGTGTACGCGTTGCCGAAGGAACCCGCAGCGTTGGCCTCCAGGGCGGCGATCCACACGTCGTACGCCGCCAAGCCGCTGCCGTAGTCGCCGGACAGGCTCCCGCCGCGCAGGTGCTTCACTGCGAGCTGGACGGCATACCGATCGCCCGCCTGCCGGTCCGCCGGCTTCTCCACCGGAAAGGCCAGGCAGTACGGCCCGCCCGGTGCCTGCAGGTCCTCACAGGGGATCGGTGGCTGCGGCTCGCCGGTCACCTCACGGAAGCTCTTCACCAGGAAGGCCCCGTCCTCCACGCCGACGACCGCCGCGAACTCCGGAACGTAGGCTCCCCAGATGACGCACGGTCGGCCCTCTGCGACCTCTCGCGCTGCCCAGTCATACGCCGCACGGCACGCCGCGCGGCCCTCCGCGCACCCCAGGGAGACATACGCCTCCGTGGTGCGGCCCAGGTACTCCACGCCCGGTTGGAGCGTGCGCCAGTCGAAGACCGTCGGCCCGGACGGGCACAGCTCGTGGTGCACGCTGAGCACGAACGCATAGCCGCTGAGGCCGGCGACGTCGACCGCGTCGCAATCGACCCCCAGCGCCCGCAGACACGACGTGGTTGCGCCGACCCAAGTCAGCCACGCCGGGGTCCACGCGACGTCCATGGGCGCCTTCAGCATCTCCCCGCCACCCATTTCGGTCACGCTCCTCTCTCACCAATCCAGATGGGAGCTCGCGGTGCTCGATCGCCGAGCGCGCGAGCCGTAAGGAGGGGCCGGACACCCGGCGCGCACGTCGGGCCTCGCCTGCGGCCCCTCCTCACGGCACTGGATTCGATATCCTGAACTCCTATCCGGGGTCTGCCGCCCGCGGCCGCTACTCCTGCGCCCCATGCTGTCGCAGCAGGTCGACGAGCTCCCCCGTGCTGTCCGCAGTGTGCGCGCAGACATCCAGCGGCGTCTCGCCCTTGTTGGTGCGCGCGTTTGCGTCGGCGCCGGCCTCGATGAGGGCCTTCGCCACCCCGGTGGCGTAGAGCGGCACGCGCGTCCATCGAGCGCAGGCAACATGCAGGGGCGTCCACCCCTTCTCATCACGCGGGTCAAGCTTCGCCCCGCGCTCGACGAGCAGCTCGGCCGCCTGCGTGCTGCGGAAGCGCGCCGTCCAGTGCAGAGGGCTGCGGTTGCCCCACGTGTGCACGAGGCTCGGGCTGACACCCCGGTCGAGGAGCTGTTGCACCTTCGCCACGTCGTTGAGTCCGCAAGCGGCGTGGATCGAGTAGGGAGCGCCGCGTCGCAGGAAGTCCCGGGCCAGCTTCGGCCGATCGGCGTTCCAGAGCGTGTGCTCGACAAGGCTGAGGCCCCAGTTGTCGATCACGGTGACATCCGCCCCCGCCTCCAGCAGCAGCGGAGGGCTCTGGGTCGGGAAGTTATCGGGGTCCTCGACCCCGTAGAAGATCGGGGTCCGGCCCAGGCCGTCCCGCGCGTTCACCTCGGCGCCCTGCTCGAGCAGGTAGGCGACCACCTCCTCTTCGTCCCACCTCGCCGCCTCGTGAAGCGCCGTGCGCCCCTGCTTGTCGGCGTGCTTCACCTGCGCTCCTTGCTCGACCAGGTACTGCACCGTCGGCCGGTT
>VGFB01000712.1 GCA_016869015.1 Armatimonadota bacterium | reverse complement strand
CCGATGGCCTCCATGCGGGCCACGAAGTCCGGCGGGAAGCGTCCGTCGGCATCCGGCCCGACGTTCAGCAGCAGGTTCCCGCCCTTCCCCGCCGCTTCGGTGAGCATGTCCAGCAGCAGGTCCGCCGGCCGCCAACGCTCGCCGATGGTGTAGCCCCAGAGACGCCACGTGCTGACCTGGCACGACTCCCACAGCCGGTTCTCGGCGGTGATGTGGTGCTCCGGGGTCCCGAAGTCGCCGAGTTGCCCCGAGAGCCCGGTGTCGCCGGTCTCGTCACCCGCGAGGCCCGCGGCGATCTCGTGGGGGTGCGGTGTGCCGAGGCGGTTGTTGATCAGGATGTCGGGCTGCAGCTCGCGGATCGTCGCGACCAGCTCGCGGCTCTTCCATTCCAGGGCCGACCGGGGCCAGGCCCCGTCGAACCACAGCACGTCGATTCGCCCGTAGCCCGTGAGCAGCTCGCGGACCTGCGCGTGCACGTAGTCGCGGAAGCTCGCCCAGCCACCGGGGTCATGCTCGGGGCCCTCCCAGTACGCCGGGATCCGCCAGTCGGCCAGCGAGTAGTAGAGCCCCACCCGCAAGCCCGCCGCGCGGAACGCCTCGGCGTACTCGCCCACGAAGTCCCGCCCCGCGGCCTGGGCGGCGGTCGCGTAGTCCGTGACCCGCGAGTTCCACAGGCAGAAGCCGTCGTGGTGGCGCGTGGTCAGCACGGCGTACCGCATCCCGGCGCGCCGGGCGACGGCGGCCCACTCGGCGGCGTCGAAGTGCCCGGGGTCCCACGCGCAGGCCGTCCGCGCGTACCCGCGCTGATCGAGGCGTTCGCGGAAGAGCGCCTGCTCGCCGCGGCCGTAGGCCGCGTACGCTCCCCAGTGGATGAACAGGCCGAAGCGCCCCTCGGGAAACCACCGCCAACGGTCGGGAAGCTCGGTCATGGGGTCCCCTGCCTCTCGGAGGATTGCCGGGAGGGGGTTCGTCGCGCGCTCAGTCTCCGCCTTGGCGGGCCCGAAACGCCTCACCTGAAACGCGCTCGACTATGGTAACTGAGCTATGCGGCCCGCAAAGGTCGGGCGCCCGGCCCGGCTTGCTGCCGTTGAGGGGTCGGCCAAGCCTCGGCCTCGGGGGATGGGCGACCTCGCCCGTCTCTTGCGGGGACGAAGCACGGGCTGTCCCTGCTGCGCCCTGAGCGATGCCAGCATGAACCCGACCACCACAGCCAACGAGACTCAGCGGCTGGCGGCGTTACATCGCTACCAGATCCTCGACACGCCGCGCGAGCCGGCGTTCGACAGCCTGGCCGCGCTGACCGCGCTCGTGTGTGAAGCGCCATCCAGCATCCTCTGCTTCGTAGACGAGAGCCGCTCCTGGACGAAGGCGGGCGTGAACAACGAGATACTCGAGGTGCCTCGGGAGGGCTCGGTGGCGGCGCTGGTCGTGGCGCTGCGGGAGTCCATCGTGGTGCGCGACACAGGGGAGGCGGCGCCGGAGATCCAGGCTCTGGACGCCGTCGCGCGCCATGGGGTGCGCTCGTTCGCCGCGGTGCCGGTCGTGACGCCGGACGGCCACGTCATCGGGGCGATGGGGGTCTTCGACCGGCGACCTCGTTGTCTGAGCGCGTCGCAGCTGGCGGCGCTTGAGCGGCTGGCTCAGCAGGTCACCACGCGGCTGGAACTGCGCCGACATGCGCGCGAGTTGGAGGAGGCGCAGGCGGCGCTGGGACGCAGCGAGCGGCGGTTCCGCGCGCTGGTCGAGCACGGCTCGGACATCGTGACGCTCATCGAGCCCGACGGAATCGCGGCCTTCGTGAGCCCCGCCGTGGAGCGCTTCCTCGGCTATGCCCCGGAGGAACTCCTCGGGGCCAACCTCTTCGGTCTCATTCATCCGGAAGACGTGGATCGGGTCGTCGCGGCGTTCGCCGACCGGCTGGTGAGACCCGGCATCGGAGAGCCGACGCTGTTCCGCTTCCGGACGCGCGAGGGGGACTGGCGCTGGCTCGAGGCCATCGGAACGAACGCCGGCGGCGAGGCGGACGTGCTCGGCATGATCGTCGTCGCGCGGGATGTGACGCGGCGCGTTCGCGCCGAGGAGGCCCTCCGTCGTCGGGAGGCCATCCTCGCGGCCGTCAGCTGCCTCGCCGAGCAGCTCCTGCGCGGCGCCGCGTGGCAACCGGGTCTGGACCAGGCCCTCGGGGCTTTGGGGGAGGCGGCCGGCGTCACGCGAGTCTACGTGTGCGAGCGCCGCCGGGCCAACGGCGGCCCGGAGTGCCTGGTGGTGGAACACGATTGGGTCGCCGCAGGGCATCGGGCGCGGCAGCGCGACCTGATGCGCAACGGCGTGCCGCTGGAGGAGTTGGGGCTGGAGCGTTGGAGGGCTCGGTTGGAGGCCGGCGAGCCGGTGCAGGGCAACGCGCGCGACTTCCCGAGGCGTGAGCGGGCCGTGCTGCAAGCTCTGGCGATCCGCTCCATGGCCGCCGTGCCGGTCCGCGTCGGCGGCGAGTGGTGGGGCTTCGTGGGCTTCGGGGAGTGCCGCGGCGAGCGCGAGTGGTCGGCGGCCGAGGTCGATGCCCTGCGCGCCGTCGGCAACGTGCTGGGCGCCGCCGTCGAGCGGCAGCAGATGCAGGAGCGACTGGAGGCGACGGTGACTGAGCTGGCGAGGTCGAACGCCGAGCTTGAGGAGTTCGCCTACGTCGCCTCGCACGACCTGCAGGAACCGCTGCGGATGGTGGAGTCGTACCTGGCGCTGGTCCAGCGCCGATACCAGGGGAAGCTGGACACCTCGGCCGAGGAGTTCATCGCCTACGCCCTCGACGGCGCGCAGCGCATGCGCCAGCTGATCCGCGACCTGCTGGCCATCTCGCGCGTCGAGACCCGCGGTCGGGCCCCCCAACGCACAGAGATGGGCGCGGTGCTTGCCGAGGTCTTGCAGGACCTCGCCGAGACCGTGCGCGAGAGCGGGGCCGCCGTCACTCACGGCGACCTGCCCGCCGTGATGGCCGATGGGACCCAACTCCGACAGGTGCTCCAGAACCTGCTCAGCAACGCCATCAAGTTCCGCAGCGAGGCCGCGTGTCGCGTCAGCGTCGACGCCGAGCGTCTCGACGGCGAGTGGCTCGTCTCCGTCCGGGACAACGGCATCGGCCTCCCGCCCCAGCACGCGGAGCGGATCTTCGCCCCTTTCCAGCGTCTGCACGGCCGTAGCGAGTACCCCGGCACCGGGATCGGCCTGACCCTCTGCCGCAAGATCATCGAGCGCCACGGCGGGCGGATCTGGGTCGAGTCGCGCCCCGGCGAGGGGGCGGCCTTCCTCTTCACGTTGCCGGAGGGCGGAGACTAGGGAAACTAGTGGTCTGTCACTCGTGATTGCAGGCGTTCTGCCGCCCCTTCGGGGCTGGGGGACAAGAGGGCGCTGGGTTCCGTGGGCTTCGCCCCATAAGCGCTAAGATAATAGTTGCAGGATGTGGTGTGTTGTGGTAGGCTGTCGGCGTCGGGCTCTGCGCTGAAGGGATG
>VGFB01000711.1 GCA_016869015.1 Armatimonadota bacterium | reverse complement strand
CAGCGAGCACGTCGCGTGGTCGTAGCTGAGGTTCGCGAGGACCCAGTCGAGGATCCTCGCGAGATCCTCGCGCGGGTCGCCCGGGGTCGGCACGATCTCACGGGCAAGAGCAGTGAGCTGATCGCCCAGGGTCACGCTGGCGTCGCTACGGAGGTACTTCCCAAAGCTCTCGGGCCACTCCGTGACCCGCGCGGGATTGCCAAGCTGCCAGCGCAGCTCCCGCGTGGTGACTCGGTAGGTCTGCCGGATGAGCTGCGCGCCCTCGGGGTGGTCGAACTCGAGGTACGCGAAGGTGTTGCCGTACAGCGGCTCCGCCTCCAACTGCGCCCGGACCTCGAGCGGGTAGGTGGTGACGCTGTACCCCGTGACCTCCTGGGCCGAGTCCGACTGCGGCACGGGCAGCCACACCTGCAGCTTGCTCGTGTGGTAGGGCGGCGTCACGACCACCGTGAACTCGACGTCCACGGTGGCATCGGGACCCCGGTTGGCGGTGCAGGCGGCGTCCGGGGCCGGGGGCGGCGCAGCCAGGGCTCCCGAGCCGGCGGCTAATACAAGAAAAAGGTACGACAATAACATATTCTGTCGAAGGGCCATCGCGGTTCGCTCCTCTCCTGTGGCTCGGGCGGGCCGCCGACGGAGGAGGTCGGCGGCCCACACCCGGGGGTTCAGTCCTGGTGCAGGGCGCTGTGGCAGGCGGCGCAGACGATGCGGGGCATGGCTTCGGGGAGCTTGCGCCGGCTGGCGCCCATCCCGGCGTGCACGTCCTTCCAGACGGGCAGCTCCTCACGGATGAGGTGGTCCGAACACAGGGCCATTCCGCACAGCACGCAGATCGCGACCGCGGGGGTGGTATCGCCCTTCTGATGGCACACGTAGCAGTTCATGCTGCGACCTCCGCTTCCTCGTCGGCGGCCGGCAGCCCGCCGCGGAGGGCCTGGTGAATGGCGGCGCCGAGGGGGCCGCCGATCAGGGGCGCAAGGATGTAGACCCAGATGTCGATGCCCCGCGGGCCGGGGATGGCGATGCTGCCCCAGCCGGCGAAGTAGGCCACGATCCGTGGCGCGAAGTCGCGCATCGGGTTGAGGCCCGCCTGCGTGAGCGGCGCCAGGATCGAGATGATGATCGCCACCGTGAAGCCGATGAAGAACGGTTCCAGGCGGAACTTGCCGGGCGAGAGCCCGTTGCGCGGGTCGGTCAGCGCGAAGATGAAGAAGACCAGGAGCGCCGTGCCGATCCCCTCGGCGACGAACGCCATCCCCGGCGTCACCTGCGCGAAGGCCTCTTCATCGGTGCCGTAGGCCGCCGGGTTCGGGAAGTACTCGCCGAACCACATCGCGGAGAGCTGGCTGCCGGGCTCGCCGCGCACGATCGGCGGGTCCTGCTTGGCCTCGAAGACGCGGCAGGTCGGGTTGAAGAGCATGTACAGCGTCGCCGCCGCCAGCACGCCGCCGACCATCTGCGCGGCAATGTAGGGACCGATCCGGCTCGCCGGGAAGTCCTTGCCCCGGAACAGCGCCATGCTCACGGTCACCGCCGGGTTGAGGTGCGCGCCGCTGATGGCGCCGGTGGCGTAGATCGCCATCGCGACGCCGAAGCCCCAGACAGAGGCCACCTGCCAGAGGCCCTGGTGGGAGCCCGTCAGGACCGCGACCGCCACCGATCCCGGGCCGAAGAAGCACAACAGGTAGGAGCCGACGAGCTCGGCCAGCATCATCTTGGAGAGCTTGGGGCCTTCCATCCTAGTTCGCGCCCCCCTTGCTCAGCAGCTCCTCGGAGACGCGCGCGATCTCCTCGGCGACGGCCTTGACGGCCGGATGGTCGAGGGGCAGATGCTCCCGGGGCAACCCCTTGGCGTCAATGCCGGCCTTCGCCAGGACCTCTTCCACCATCACCGTCGCGTGGACTGCGCCGTCCTTCTCGGCGACAAGCACGTTCGCGCAGCGCTTGTCGCACGACTCCACCGCCACGACGTAGTCGTTGCGGATGAAGTCGATGTCCTCTTGCACGTCGGCGTAGAGCGCCGGCGCGCAGCCCAGATCGCTCTTCGCGGGGCCCAGGAGCTGCTCGTGGGCGAGGTAGCACGCCTGTCGGCCGATGGTGCTCTCGACGCTCTCAATACCCAGACAGGGCTGAAGGCAGATCTTGTCGGGCATGGTGGGTTCCCTTCCTTGGCGGTGTCCCGAGCGCGGTGAATCGCGCCTCTACAGCGTGCTCATGGCCTCTTCGGCGACGATGAGGTCGATCTTCGCGATGGCCTCGTCGGCGACGGCGCGGGCGAGGGCCATGCCCTTGTCGCTCAACTCGGTGCGCTTGTCCCCGGCGATGGAGAGCTTGTGTTTCGCGGCGACCTCGGCGACCCAGATGGCTGCGGCGATCTCCAGATCCTTGCCCTGGGCGATGGCTGTCGCGCACTTCGGCCGGCAGCCGTCGATGACGATCAGCGGGTACTTGCGCGCGCGGTCCAGCGCGTCGGGCACGTTGCCGGTCAACGGCCCCGCGCCCACGATCTCCACCTCCTTCGGCCGGTCCTGCGCGATCATGTAGACCGCCTGCCGGACGACCGTCGAGACCAGCCTCCCGATCCCGCTACAGCCCAGTACCGCCACCTTGAACTCGAGTGTCTCGCTCATGCGTCGTCTCCTTGGGTCGAAGATGACCCCGGCTCTGCGTCGGCTTGCGCAAGGTGCTCCTGGACGATCCGCTGGAGGCGCTCCTCGGAGACGCCCGTCCCCGCAGCCACCAGCTCCTGGTTGACCAGCACGGTAGGGGAGAGGATGACCCCCAGTTCCTCCGCCTCAGCGGACATCACGTCATACTTGCGGACGAGGACGCGGTCCGGGTACTTCAGCGCCACCCGACGCGCGACGCGCTCGGCAGAGATGCACCGCGAGCAGGGCAGCACGCTCCCCAGCTCCTGGACCCCGTAGATCAGCTTGATGAGCACCTCCGCCTCCTCGTCCTCGGTGACGGCGGCAGGGCTCGGCGCACTGGCACCGCGGGGGGCGGCCATGTCCGGGATCCGCAGGTGCGGGCGGCACGTCTCGGCAACCTCGGCCTCGCAGCTCCGGATCTCCCAGCAGGGGATCACGTCCAGGAGCTTGCGGATCGCGGTGACCGTGAGCCCTTCTCCGTGAAGCATATCCCGGATGCAGCGCAGCCACTGGAGGTCCTGCTCGGAGTAGAGTCGCTGCTGGTTGCCCCCCGTGCGGGCGGGACTGAGGAGTTCGGCTTCCTCGTAGAGGCGAATCGTACGGGGGGAGAGACCGACGAGGCCTGAGGCTACCTTGAGGGTGTAGACCGGTTGTCCGCGGTCCGGCCGCATGCGCCTGCCCGCCTTCCTGGCAAGAATTTATGCCAGCGTTATAGGCGAGCAACGCTACACTGTCAAGCTCAGGTTCCCGAGGGGAGTCGGAAGAAAGCGTGAAGCGGTGGAACCCCTACCACGAAGACGCGAAGCGCACGAAGAGGCACGAAGACGTCTTTGTGGTGTTTCGTGCGCTCCGC